>JBATKC010000038.1:0-42063 GCA_049669065.1 Gammaproteobacteria bacterium | reverse complement strand
GCCTGGGACCGTGGCGACGGCTGGCGCGCCGGCGGGGGTGGGCTGCGTATGCGTTTTGTCGACGCCTCGGCGGAGCACTATGACATCATCCTGAGCGAGATCGCGGACGGCTGGATCGCGCGGCTCGATGAGCGCCAGCGCCATGTCCGCTGCCGACCGCTGGATGCGGACCATATGGAACTGCAGATCGACGACGCCGACGTCCAGGCCACGGTATTAAACGATGGCGTGGACTGCTTTGTCGGTCTCGATCTGGGCGGCTACGAATTGACCCGGGTGCCGTTGTACAAATCAGACGGCAGCGACGCCGAGGACGACGCCCACCCGGGTGCACCCATGCCCGGACGGATCGTCGCTATCCACGTGCGCGTAGGCGACCACGTGGAACCCGGACAGCCGCTGCTTGTCATGGAAGGCATGAAAATGGAATACACCCTGGCCTCGCCGATGGCCGGCGTCGTGAGCCGGGTGCGCTACGCCGAGGGCGACTCGGTCGAGGCCGAGACGCCGCTGATCGATATCGATCAGCAGGTTGACGAAGCCTGATGAGCGGTCTGCCAGACAGCGTCCGCGTGGTCGAGGTCGGCCCCCGCGACGGGCTGCAAAACGAGTCACGGCCGGTACCTACCGAAGTCAAGATCGAGCTGGTCGACCGGCTCGGCGCCACCGGGCTGCCGGCGGTAGAGGTGACCAGCTTTGTCAGCCCGAAGTGGATCCCGCAGCTGGCCGACGCCGAAGCGGTGATGGCCGGCGTGGATTTCCGTCCCGGCACCGACTACCCGGTGCTGGTGCCGAATCTGCAAGGCCTGCAGCGGGCGCTCGCCAGCGGGGCCCGCGAAGTGGCCGTGTTTACCGCCGCCTCGGAGTCCTTTAACCAACGCAATATCAACGCCAGCATCGATGAATCGCTTACGAAGATAGCCGAGGTCATGGCTGCTGCTGCGGAGGTCGACGTAAGAGTGCGTGGCTATGTGTCCTGCGCGCTCGGCTGCCCCTATGAGGGCGACATTGATCCGGCCCGGGTCGCATGGGTCAGCCGCCGGCTGCTGGATCTGGGCTGTTACGAAATTTCGCTTGGCGACACCATCGGCGCCGGTACCCCGCTGGCGGCGCGCCGGATGCTGGAGACGACCGCCGCAGCGGTCCCGCTCGAGCAGCTCGCAGTCCATTTCCACGACACCCGGGGCCAGGCGCTGGCCAATATCCTCGCCTGTCTCGAGATCGGTGTGGCGACCGTGGACGCGTCCGTGGCCGGTCTCGGCGGCTGCCCGTATGCGAGCGGCGCGACCGGCAACGTCGCCACGGAGGACCTGGTTTATATGCTCCACGGGATGGGGATCGAGACCGGTATCGATCTGCGGGGATTGCTGGAGGCGAGTCTGTTTATCAGCGAAACCCTGGGTCGCCCGCCGGCCAGCAAGCTGGGTATGATTGCGGCCCTCAATCAACAGGGCCGCAAGGCCGACGACAGAGAAATCGATCCGGATCGTCACGACGCGGGATGAGCCGCCCGGGCCGAGGCCCGGCCGACGCCGGCATCGTAATTGCGCCGACCAGGGCATAGAACAAGCTGTATTCAACACGGGCCGCACAAAAACGGCCCAGGGAGCACGACATGGACATCACCAAAGCAAACGCCGTCATCACCGGCTCGGCCTCGGGGCTGGGACTGGCCGTCGCCCAGCGGGTCGTCGCCGAGGGCGGACGCGTCGCGATGCTTGACGTCAACGAAGCCCAGGGCCAGGAAGCGGCCGCGGCGCTAGGCGACCGGGCCGTCTTTATCCGCACCGATGTCAGCAACGAGGACGAGATCAACGCGGCCGTGGACAAGGCAGTCGAGACATTTGGCGGCGTGACCCTGTGCGTCAACTGCGCCGGCATCCTCGGCGCGGCCCGCGTGCTGGGCCGCGAGGCGCCGATGCCCGGCGAATATTTCAGCCGGGTGATTCAGGTCAACCTGATTGGCACCTTCCTGACGTGCAAAGCGGCTGCAAACGCCATGCAGCACAACGAACCCAACGAGGAAGGGGAGCGCGGCGTGATCATCAACACCGCCTCGGTGGCTGCGTTTGAAGGGCAGATCGGTCAGGCGGCCTACTCCGCCTCCAAGGCCGGCGTGGCGGGTATGGCGCTGCCGCTGGCCCGCGAGTTCTCGCGTCTGGGGATCCGCGTCAATACCGTGGCGCCTGGTATCTTCCTCACGCCGATGATGGAGAGCATGTCGGATGAGGTGCAGCAGTCACTCGCCGCCCAGGTGCCGTTCCCGTCGCGGCTCGGTCGGCCGGAGGAGTTCGCCGATCTGGTCGCCTATATTTATGGCGCCGTGATGTTAAACGCCGAGACCATCCGCCAGGATGGCGCCATCCGTATGCAGCCGAAATAAGTGGATCGGTTGTCGCGCCAACGAAATCTGAATTCGGGCATGCCAGGAGTAATTCAATGACCCTTTACCGGCCATCCTTGCGGACCTCGCCAGCCGCCATCGCTATCATCGCTGCCCTGGCACTGCTGGCCAGCGGCTGTGGTCGCGACGCGCCGGCGCCCGGCGCCGAAGCCGAAGCCCCGGTACCGGCAGCCACCGTAGCCATACCCGCCGAGAAGGTGAGCTTTAACGTGCCGGTCTACTACCGCACGCTCAAAAACGGACTCAAGGTGGTGGTCTCGCCGGACAACACCGCGCCGGTTGCGACCGTGGCCGTGTACTACAAAGTGGGTCTGCGCAGCGAACCGAAGGGCCTGACCGGATTCTCGCATCTGTTCGAGCACATGATGTTCCAGGGCTCGGCCAACCTGCCCAAGGGCAGCTTTGATCAGCTGATCTCCGGCAATGGCGGCATCATCCAGGGTCAGACCAAACCCGATACCACGCTGTATTACGAAGTCGTCCCCGTGCACATAATCGAGACCGTGTTGTGGGCCGAGGCTGACCGTATGGGCCGGCTGACCGTCAACCAGGAGAATCTGGACAACCAGCGCGAGGTGGTGAAGAACGAATACCGGATGAAGATACAAAACCAGCCCTATGCCGAGTTCATCAGCGTCGAGATCAACCAGACTGCCTATGAGAACTGGCAGAACGGTCACAACTTCTGGGGCGATATGGAGGATCTGGATGCCGCCACGCTGGAGACCGTCAGCGAATTCCACGAGACCTACTACGCGCCTAACAACGCCGTCGTGGTCGTGGTCGGCGACGTGGATCCGGACGCGGTGTTCGCGATGGTCGAACAGTACTTTGGTGACTTCAAGCGGCGCCCACAGCCGAAACGGCCCGATCTGTCCGAGCCGAAACAGGAAGCGGAAAAGCGCGCAGACTTTGTCGATCCGCTGGCGCCACAGCCGGCGCTGGCTTTCGCCTATCACGTGCCCGAGCGTGGCACGCCCGAATATTTCGCGATGGGCATGATCGATCTGATCCTGGTGACCGGCCAGGACAGCCTGCTCTATCGCCGGCTGGTGGCGGAGAAAGGCTATGCCTCGTTCGTCGGCGGCGGCATCAATTTGATGGGCGGCATGTTCGACTACGACGGACCAATGATCTGGGCCGGCTATCTGATCCATGACCAGGGCCAGGACCCGGCCGCGATCGTCGCCGATTTCGATGACGTGATCGAGACCTTCCGCGAGACTCTGGTGGACGAGACCACGCTGGAACGGGCCATGACCAAATTCCGCTCCGGCTTTTACGAATCACAGGGCGGACGTTTCGGCATCAGCCGCGCCGACATGCTCGCAAGCTTTGCGCTGTTCGACGACGACCCGGATGCGATCAACCGCATCGAAGCCAATATGGCGGCGGTCACACCGGAGCTGATCCAGCAAGTGGCTCGCGAGTATCTGCGGCCGTCCAACCGGTCGCTGCTGTTCCTCGAAGCGGGCGCGGCCGCAACGCAGGCGGGGGGACAATGAGCATGAAGATGAAAAACCCGATGCCCAGTCTCGCAGTCGCTACGCTGCTGATCCTGGGCTATTGCGGCGCCCAAGCCGCCGATATCCCGCCGCCCGGGCAGCCAAAGGATTATCAGCTGCCGGTAAAGACCGAATACCAGCTCGAAAACGGCATGCACGTGACCCTGGTGCCGTTTGGCTCGGTGCCCAAGGTCAGCATGGTGCTATCGATCCGCACCGGCAATCTCAACGAGGGCGACGACACCTGGCTGGCGGATCTGACCGGTGAATTGATGACCGAAGGCGCAGGCGACATGGATGCGGAGACGCTGGCCCGGGTGGCCGCGGAACTGGGCGGCGCGGTTGGCGTGTCCACCGGTTCCGAGACGACCAGTGTCAGCATGGGCAGCCTGGCCGACAAGGCGCCCGAGGCCATCGCGCTGTTGGCGGCGGTGGCACGCCGCCCGGCCCTCCCTGCATCGGAACTCGATCGGATCCGGCAGGACTTCCTGCGTAACCTGAGCATCTCGCGGACCCAGCCCGACGGCCAGGCCGCGATGGCGTTTTATCCGCGGATCTACGGCAGCCATGCCTTTGGCCGCGTCTACCCGACCGACGCTCAGTTGATCAGCTATGACATCGAGCAAGTCCGCGCCTATCACGCCGCCAACTTTGGCGCTCGCCGCAGCCGTCTCTATGTCTCAGGGCAGTTCGATACCGAAGCGGTCCGCGACGCGATCAGCGAGCAGTTCGCCGACTGGGAACCGGGTCCGGAGCCGATGATCGACGTGCCGAACCCGAACCGCTCCGGCAGCCTGCAGATCGTCGACCGGCCCGGCGCGCCGCAATCCACGGTGCTGATCGGGATCCCGGTAATGGGCATCGTCGATCCGGCTTATTCCGAGTTCCAGATGACCAACAGCGTGCTCGGCGGCGCCGGTTTCCTGTCGCGCTTTTTCCGCAACATCCGCGAGGAAAAGGGCTTTTCCTATGACCCGCGCAGCAGCACGCGGAGCCATTATCGCGACAATCTCTGGGTATTCTCCGCCAACCTCAACACACCGGATACCGGCGCCGCGCTGACCGAGTTCTTCCGCGAAGTCAGACAGCTGCAGGAAACGCCCCCGGCCGACGCCGAGCTGGCGCTGATGCGCGGCTATCGCGGCGGGGTGTTCGTACTGTCCAACGCCTCCCGGGGCGGCATCATCGGCACGCTGAGCCTGATGGACTTTCACGGTCTCCCCGACACCTTCCTCACCGAGTATCTGGCGCGGATGAACCGGGTCACGCCGGAACAGGTCAGCGCCATGGCGCGCAGCCAGTTGCCGGTGACGGGGATGACGGTGGTCGTAGTGGGCGATAGCGAGGTGATCGAACCCCAGCTCGCCGAAGTCGAGGAATTGAGGGCCTATCTGGTGGATTGAGCGTCCACCGCGGGTCCAGCCCCGGGGCGGATGATTTAGAATAGACGGCTGCCCAGTCTGTTACTGAGACCGGCGGCCGTTTTTTTGCCGGCCCGCCGCAGAAACCCGGAGATCAGGATGACAGAACGCGACCAGATGGAATACGACGTCGCCGTGGTCGGCGGGGGTCCGGCCGGTCTCGCCTGCGCCATCCGGATAAAGCAGCTCGCCCCCGAGCGTTCTGTCTGTCTGCTGGACAAGAGTTCGGAACTCGGCGTCCACGCGTTGTCCGGCGCGGTCATGCAGCCCGACGCGCTGGATGCGCTGTTACCCGACTGGCGCGACAACCCGCCGGGGATTTGCGTGCCGGCGAGCAAAGACGAATTCCTGCTGCTGACCAACAAGCGCGCCGTGCGGCTGCCGACACCGCCGCAATCGAACAATCACGGCAACTTTATCGTCTCCCAGGGCATGCTGGTCCAGCAGCTTGGCCAGCGGGCCGAGGCGCTGGACGTCGATGTGTTCCCGGGATTCTCCGGGGTCGAGACGCTGGTGGAACTCGAACGCGTGGTCGGCGTGCGTTGTGGCGACATGGGTGTGGAAGCCGATGGCAGCGAGGGTCCGGCCTTTGCGCCAGGGGTTGATATCCGCGCTGGCGTCACCGTGCTGGCCGAGGGCTGTCGCGGCAGCCTCTCCAAACAGTTGATCAAGCGCTTCGCGCTCGACCAGGCGCGTGAACCGCAGACCTACGGGCTCGGCTTCAAAGAACTCTGGCAACTCCCCGCCGGCCGCGGCGAGCCGGGCAAGATCCAGCACACGGTAGGCTGGCCGCTGGACTCGAAGACCTATGGCGGCAGCTTTCTGTATCACCTTGACAACGATCAGGTGTATATCGGCTTTGTCGTCGGGCTGGATTATCAGGACCCGATGTTCTCACCCTTTGAGGCGTTCCAGCAGTACAAACACCACCCGGTGATCAAGGCGCTGCTCGACGGTGGCGAGATCGTATCCGCCGGCGCGCGCACGCTGATCGAAGGCGGCATCCAGTCATTGCCGAAGCTGGACGTGCCCGGCGCGGTGCTGATCGGCGATGCCGCCGGCACTCTCAACGTGGCCAAGATCAAGGGCATCCACATGGCCATCCGCTCGGGCATGCTGGCCGCCGAGCATATCGCCGAGACCGGCAAGGCGGAGGGCTTTGATGCGCGCTGGCACGCCTCACCCTCAGCCAAAGAACTGCGCAAGGTCCGCAACATCCGCCCGGGCTTTAACAAAGGTCTGTGGTTCGGTCTGGCCAACGCCGCCTGGGAGACCGTCACCGCCGGTCACAGCCCGTGGACACTCAAGCATCATGCGGACCACGACAGCCTGCGCAAGATCGACGGCTCGATCACCGAGCGCGACTGGTTGGCCGAGCGCGCGTTGCCGCCGCGCGACCGTCTGGCCTCGGTGTATTTTGCCAACATCGCCCATGACGAAAACCAGCCGGTGCATCTCAAGGTGGCCGACACATCGATCTGCGCCACACAGTGTTACGAGGAATACCGGAACCCCTGCACCCGTTTCTGTCCGGCCCAGGTCTACGAAATGGTGGACGACGGCAGCGGCGGCCGGAAGCTGCAGATCAATGCGTCGAACTGTGTGCATTGCAAGGCCTGTGATATCAAAGACCCGTACCAGATCATCGACTGGGTGCCGCCCGAAGGCGGGTCCGGTCCGAATTATCAGAATTTGTAGTCGGGATTCGGCAACTTGAGGCCCGCATAGTGCAGGAACGGAAACAAGAGAAGATCGGCTGGATCGGCGGATGGCTGGGCGGATTTATCTGGGTGTTTATCCTCGCCATCGTGTTCTTCGTCCAGGGCAAAGCGCTGCAAGGGGGGGTCGGCTTGCTGATTGTCTGCGTGGCATGCGCGGCGATCGTTATGTATTCGCCCTGGCGGCATCCGCAGACCGCATATCGAAAGCTCATGATGCCTATCTACATGCTCTTTCTGGCGGCGTTGCTCTGGGCCATATGGTCGTTCGAAGGTCCAGGAGCAATGGGCTTCAACAGTTGGTGGAGCCTGCTGATACTGCTGCCTGCCCTGATGCCGTTTTGGACCGTCGGCAAGCGACGCTGGGATGACGGGCAGCGCGAACACGCAAAACCGTAGCCGGTTGCTCAGGGCGCATGCGCGTCGGTGGGGAACACAGACGACTCCTTGACGCTTTAACGTCATAACGCTAAGGTCTGTGCATGGAAAATTCGCAAAAAAGAGCGACGGTCTATTTCGACCCTGCGCTGCATCGGGCCCTGCGTCTGAAGGCCGCGGAGACGGATCGCTCTCTGTCTGAGCTGGTCAACGAAGCGGTCCGGAACAGCCTCGCGGAGGATGCGGAGGACCTGGCTGCCTTCGGCGACCGTGTCGCGGAACCGGATATGCCGTTTGAATCGGTCGTGAAGGAACTCAAGCGCAGTGGCAAAATATAGGCTTTCGATAAAGCCCTCGGCGAGGAAAGAGCTTGTTGCCGTAGCCACCAAGAAAGACCGACAACGAATCGTCCGATTGATCCAGAGTCTTGCGGAGGAACCCAGACCGCCGGGATGTCAGAAACTCTCAGGGTACGACCGCTATCGCGTCCGCCAGGGAAACTACCGCATCCTGTACCAGATCCAGGACAATGAACTCGTCGTCGTGATGGTCAGAATCGGCCACCGGCGCGAGGTCTACCGGGGCCGTTGACGAGTCGCGGTACCTGCGCTGCCGCATGGTTGCCGGGCAGTGAGGAACAAGTCATTCGCCGTCCCACACGGACGACGACAGGGAGCAAGGAATGAAGATTTTGGTCGGCGTAAAACGCGTCATCGACTACAACGTGCGGGTGCAGATCAATCGCGAAGGCACCGGCGTGATCAAGGACGGAGTGAAGATGAGTATCAACCCGTTTGACGAGATCGCGGTCGAGCAGGCGCTGCGTCTGAGAGAAGCCGGCGTCGCCGAGGAAGTTATCGCGATCTCGATCGGCCCGGCCACCGCGCAACAACAGTTGCGTACCGCGCTGGCCATGGGTGCCGACCGCGCGATCCTGGTGGAGGCTGACGAGGAAGTGCAGCCGCTGGCCGCGGCGCGCGTGCTCAAGACGCTGATCGACAAGGAAGACCCGGGTCTGGTCATGCTCGGCAAGCAGGCCATCGACGATGACGCCAACCAGACCGGTCAGATGCTGGCCGCGCTCTGGGACAAGCCCCAGGCGACCTTTGTCTCCGGTCTCGAGATTGCCGACGGCAAGGCCACCGCGGTGCGTGAGGTCGACGCCGGTCTGGAGACCATCGAGGTCACGCTGCCGGCGGTGCTCACCGTGGATCTGCGTCTAAACGAGCCGCGCTTCGTCAAGATGCCGGACATCATGAAGGCGAAAAAGAAACCGCTGGAGACCGTGCCGTTTGCCGATACCGGTATCGAGATGCCGCCGCAGATCGAACACCTCGGCTGCGAGCCACCGCCCAAGCGTGGCGGTGGCGTCAAAGTTGATTCGGTCGACGCATTGGTCGCCGCGCTCAAAGACAAGGGGGTGCTGTAATGGCCCGGGTATTGCTGATGGCCGAGCATGACGGCCAGACTCTGAACTCCTCAACCGCCCGCGCGCTGAATTGCGCCAGGGGACTGGGTGACACCGACATCGTGGTCTTTGGCAACGGCACGTCAGCCGTGTGCGAAGCCGCCGCCAAACTCGACGGCGCAGCCAAAGTGATGCATGTGGATCGGGCCGAGAACGCCAACCCGGTGGCCGCGATCCTCGCGCCACAATTAGCCAAGCTTGCCGAGGGTTACGATTACGTGCTCGCACCCTCCTCGACTACCGGCAAGGACGTGATGCCCCGCACCGCCGGTCTGCTCGGCCTGCCGCAGTTGAGCGACATCATGGAGGTGATCGACGCACGCACGTTCAAGCGGCCGACCTATGCCGGCAATGTGATCGTCACGGTCAAGGTGCCGGACGGCATCACCATCCTCGGCACCGTGCGGATCGCCTCCTATGTCGGTGTCGGTGAAGGCGGGAGCGCCGCGGTCGAGAACGTGAGCGTCGATGTCACACTGCCGGATCACACCAGATATGTGGGTCTCGAGGCCTCCGGCGGCGACCGCCCCGATCTGCAGTCCGCCAGCCGTGTGGTGGCCGGCGGCCGCGCGCTGGGCAGCAAGGAAAACTTCGACCTGATCTACAGCCTGGCCGACAAACTCGGCGCCGGCGTCGGTGCGTCGCGCGCCGCGGTGGATGCGGGCTATGTACCCAACGACATGCAGGTGGGACAGACCGGCAAGATCATCGCCCCGGATCTGTATATCGCCGCGGGCATCTCCGGCGCGATCCAGCATGTGACCGGGATCAAGGATGCCGGCGTGATCGTCGCGATCAACAAGGATGGCGACGCGCCGATTTTCGAGATCGCCGATATCGGTCTGGTCGGGGACCTGTTCCAGATCATCCCGGAGTTGGAAAAAGCACTGTAGGCTAAGCTCGTGAATACCGCGCCCCTGTGGAGCCCGAGCCCGGAACGGATCGCCCGTAGCCGCATGGCTGCGTTCCAGGTACTCGCGGCTGACCGGGCCGCGCGCGAGTTCGACACTTACGACGCGCTGTGGAAGTGGAGCGTGAGGGAACCCGCTGCCTTCTGGCAGGCCGTCTGGGATTTTTGCGGGGTCATTGCCGAAACGCCCGCCACCGCGGTGCTCACTGACGGCGAGCATATGCCCGGCGCGCGCTGGTTCGGCGACGCGCAGCTCAACTTCGCCGAAAACCTGCTGCGTTATCACGACGAGCGCGTCGCATTGGTGTTCCGCGACGAGACCAGACATCGCGAACAGCTCACCTATGCCGAACTGCACCAGGCCGTCGCCCGACTGGCCGCGGCGCTCAAAGCCGCCGGGGTCGGCGCCGGTGACCGGGTCGCAGGCTTTATGCCGAATCGGCCCGAGGCGGTGATCGCGATGCTGGCCGCGGCCAGTATCGGCGCGGTGTGGTCATCCTGTTCGCCGGACTTCGGCATCCACGGCGTGCTCGACCGGTTTGGCCAGATCAAACCCAGGGTGTTGTTCACCGCCGACGGCTATTTCTATGCCGGCAAGACGCTGGATTCGCTGGACCGCGTCAGCGCTGTGCTGGAACAGCTCGACTCGGTCGAGACAGTCGTCGTGGTGCCCTACATCAACGATGCGCCCGCCATCGACCACTTACCCAACGCGGTGCTGTGGGACGATTTCCTCGGCTACGCCCATATCGACCACCTCAGCTTCGCCGCCCTGCCCTTCGACCACCCGCTTTACATCATGTATTCCTCGGGGACCACCGGCGTGCCGAAGTGTATTGTCCATGGCGCCGGCGGCACCTTGCTGCAGCACCTGAAGGAACACCAACTGCACACCGACATCGGGCGTAATGACGTCGTGTTCTACTTCACCACCTGCGGCTGGATGATGTGGAACTGGCTGGTCTCGTCGCTGGCCAGCGGGGCGACCATCGTGCTCTACGATGGCTCGCCGTTTCATCCCGGCCCCCGCGTGTTGTTTGAGATGGCCGAGGCCGAAGGCGTCACCGTATTCGGCACCAGCGCCAAGTACCTGGCTGCGCTCGAGAAAGCCGGCGAGAAACCGCGCGAGAACGTCGACCTCTCAACGCTGAAATCGATCCTCTCTACCGGATCGCCGCTACTGCCCGAATCCTTCGACTTCAGCTACCGGGACATCAAGGCGGATCTGCAGCTTTCATCCATTTCGGGCGGCACCGACATCATCTCCTGCTTCGCGCTGGGCTGCCCTGTCCTGCCGGTCTATAAAGGCGAACTGCAGTGCCGCGGTCTGGGCATGGCGGTAGAGATATGGGACGAACGCGGGACACCGCTCACCGGCGAGAAAGGCGAGCTGGTCTGCACCCGCCCGTTCCCGTCGATGCCGATCGGGTTCTGGAACGACCCCGACGGCAGCAAATACCGCGCGGCGTATTTCGAGCGGTTTGATAATGTCTGGTGCCATGGCGACTATGCCGAGCTGACCGAGCACGGCGGTCTGATCATCTACGGCCGCTCCGACGCGGTATTAAACCCGGGCGGTGTGCGCATCGGCACCGCCGAGATTTACCGCCAGGTCGAGAAGCTCGACGAAGTCATCGAGAGCCTGGCCGTCGGTCAGGACTGGAACGGCGACGTGCGCGTGGTGCTGTTTGTGCGTCTGCGTGACGGCGTGGAACTGACCGACGCATTACAACAGACGATCCGCAGCACGATCCGTGAAAACACCACGCCGCGTCATGTGCCGGCCAAGATCGTCGCGGTGACCGATATCCCCCGCACCATCAGCGGCAAGATCGTCGAGCTGGCAGTCCGTCATGTGGTCCACGGCCGTGCGGTCACGAACACTGACGCGCTGGCCAACCCGGAGGCGCTGGAACAATTCCGGAACCGGTCCGAGCTGGCCTGCGACTGAGCATGGACGCCGCAAGCCCCGGGCCACTGGCCCTCTATCGGACCGAACTCAAACGCTGCAACTTCACCGCCGACCCGGGCCAGGCCGAAGTCGCTGCCCGTCTCGAGGATCTGTATCAGCGGCTGACCGAATCGAACCGCCCACAGGCCAGCGGCCTGCTCTCCCTGTTCCGCAAGACCGCAACGGACCCGGAAACAGGTTTGTACATCTGGGGCGACACCGGCCGCGGCAAGACCTGGCTGGTGGATCTGTTTTACGAGACCCTGCCCTTCCCGGACAAACTCCGACGCCATTTCCATCGCTTTATGGCCGAAGTCCACGAACAGCTCGAAGACGTCGGTGAACAGACTGACCCGCTGGAAACTGTCGCCGCCGAGATCGCCGAGACCGCACGCGTGATCTGCTTCGACGAGTTCTACGTCTCGGATATTGCCGATGCGATGATCCTCGGCACGCTGTTCAGCCACCTGTTCCGCCGCGGCGTAACCCTGGTCGCCACGTCCAACATCCCGCCGCATGAACTCTACAAGGACGGACTACAGCGTGCCCGCTTCCTTCCGGCCATCAAATTAATCAGCAAGCACACCGAGACCGTGCACATGGACGGCACGGCAGACTATCGCCTGCGCGCGCTGGAAAAAGCCGAGATCTACCATACGCCATTAGGCCCCAACGCCCGCGCGAGCCTCACCCACAGCTTCGAACAGATCGCCCCGGACGTAAGCTGGCGCAAGGACGAGCTGACGGTATCGGGCCGCGTGATCCCCACCATCCGCCGGGCGGATGGTGTCGCCTGGTTCGACTTCGCCTATATCTGCGACGGCCCGCGCAGCCAGCTCGACTACATCGAGATCGCCAGGAGCTTTCACAGCGTACTGATCTCCAACGTGCCCCGCTTCACCGAAGTGCTGGAGGACCAGGCGCGGCGATTCATTGCCCTGGTGGACGAGTTCTACGACCGCAACGTCAAGCTGATCCTCTCCGCCGCCGTGCCGCTGGAAGATCTCTACGCCGGCGAGCGGCTGGACTTCGAATTCCGCCGCACGCGCAGCCGCCTCGAAGAGATGCAATCCCACGACTATTTGGCGCGGCCGCATTTGCCGTGAACACGGCGGTCAGACCCAAGCCGTGGCGGCGTCGATTAGGAATTCTGCTGCAGGCTGCCCTGTTCGTCGCCATCATTGCGTCGATCTACGCCTGGCGCACCCGCGACCTGCTGCCGACCGACCAGCTGATGTCCGCCCCCGCCTTCGTGCTACAGGATCTCGATGGCAAGACCTGGCGTCTGGACGACTTCAAGGGCAAACCCACCGTGCTCTACTTCTTCGCTCCATGGTGCAAGGTCTGCGCTGCCAGCGCCCACCAGTTGCGGTGGTTTCATGACTGGTTCGAGGATGACGTGAACCTGGTCATGATCGGACTGGATTACGTGGACGTGGGAGAAATAGCCGGGTACCGGCAGAAACATGATATTGAGAGTTTGGTTTTGATTGGGATTCCGGGGATCGGACGGACTTATCGGGTGCCCGGGCACCCGACGTATTACGTGCTGGATGGGGAAGGAAGGATACGGAGGAAGGACTTTGGGGTGAGTACGGTGGCTGGGTTGTGGTGGCGAACACGGGCGACAGTTTGGTGACAGGAACCAAACGGACCCAGGAACTACTGCCCTCCGAAGGCAGGGTTGAACGTCTGCTTTGGGAGAGCCAAAACACTCCGCTATCGCGCCGACGCCGAGCATCTTGCGATCAACGTGCTTGCAGCGGATCAGCAGCCCCTCTCAGAGCATTTTGCACAACCAAACCAACCTACGTTCGCCGACGTCGAGAACGCGAAATCCATCACCGGAGTTCCGCGATTGAGAATTTGCCGAGCTACCAGTCACGGACGCTTGGCATTGCAACATAACCGTCACCAGACCAAAAGGTGATTGTCATTTTGTCCAGATAGTTTTTCAGTGTCCTACACCGGATTTGCTGAAAAGGGATTCAGACTTGACGCTAAGTTACCGAACCTTGTGGATCTCCGACCTTCACTTGGGCACCGAAGCCTCCCGCGCAAACGAACTCCTCGATTTCCTCGCTGAAGCGAAAGCTGAACGTATCTATCTCGTTGGAGACATCATCGACCTGGAGCGGATGAAATCCCGGCCGATGTTCCCGGACGCTCATATGCGCGTGATCGCCGAACTCATGCGTCTTGCAAACCGCGGAACCGAGGTGATCTTCATCCCGGGCAACCATGATTTCGAGTTCCGCAGTCTGGTCGGCCGCGAGATTGCGGGTATTCCGATCTTGCTCGAGGGTAGCCACATGACTCCCACCGGCCAGAAACTGCTGATCATGCATGGCGACGTGCTCGATGGCCGGATCCGCATCGGCACGAACCTCGAGAAATTCGGGGCCGCCGCCTACTTCCTGTTGTCGGAAGCCGATGTGCTGTACAACCGTCTGCGGGAACGCCTTGGCCACGACTATCTGCCCTTGGGTGCGGCAATCAAGCGCCGCCTTAAATCGGCGCGGGAGTATATCAAGCGATACGAAGTCGCGGCCGCCGACTACGCGCTGGAGCGCGGATTCGACGGCGTCGTCTGCGGTCACATTCACAAACCCTGTATTCGGCAAATTGGCGGCGCTATCTACGCGAACGACGGCGACTGGGTAGAGCATCGGACCGCACTGGCGGAATCCAGCGACGGCACGTTACAGATTCTGAACTGGCAGCTCGACACGATCGAGATCAAGGCGCTCGACCCGGCCCTGGCGCCCGCCGCATAACAGCCTTTTTTTTGCATAGAATCTCCGGTCAGCGCAGACCGACCATGGGGACTTTCCGTGGGCAAACCTGGAAATACCGGCATCCGCCGGATACAGCGTGCAACCGTTTATTCAATGCAGGGCTTTGGCCACGCCTTTAGGAATGAGGCCGCGTTCCGGCAGGAAATTGCGCTGACAGTCGTGCTAACGCCCTCTGCGTTCTGGCTCGGGCGCTCGCCGCTGGAAATAGCCATGCTGATCGGCGTGTGCCTGATCATGCTGATCGTCGAACTCCTGAACACGGCTGTCGAGGCCGCGATCGATCGTCATGGCGATGAGCGACACGAGTTGTCGGGCGCGGCCAAGGATCTCGGCTCTGCGGCGGTATTCGTCAGCCTGGTGCTGGTGGCGGTCGTCTGGCTCGCGGTCGTCTATGACCGTTTCTACTGATGATCCAGGTCAGGACGAAGCCTAGGTCAGGACGAGACCTAGGTCAGGACGAGGCCTAGGTCAGGACGAGGCTCGCGCTCGCGAGCGTCGCGCCAATAGCAGCACCCACAATAACGTCACTCGGGTAGTGCAGGCCGAGAATCACTCTTGACGCAGCAACCAGGATCGCGAACGGAGCCGCGATCATGAGCAGCAGCGGCTCGAACGACCACAGCAAAATCGTGAAGCTGACCGCGTGCAGCGTATGCCCGGAGGGGAAGCTGTACTTGTCGAGAGGCGCGGTGCCGCAGAGGATGTCATGGTGGTTGACGTACGGCCGCTCCCGCACCAGGCGATTCTTAAGCAGCTTGTAGAGGATAACGCCAACGCTGCCCGTAGCAGCCATCTGCGCGATGAGCGGCAGCGCCTCCGGGCCTCGCAGCAAATATATCGCGAGCGCCATAAGCGCCCAGAACCCGCCGTCGCCAAGCTTGCTGATGACGGAAAAGAACCGACGTATCCATGCTTTGTGGCTCAGCCGATTGATGCGCAGGCAGAGGTTCCCTTCGACATCGTCGAAATACGCAATAAAACCAACCATCGACTCACTCCCGAGTCCTCCAATGGCAGGCATTCTTGATCTTTGATGCGACTCTCCGATGACGGCACGGTGACATTTCGATAAAAGTTGCACCGGTGGTGTCAGCTTTCTGTCACGTTGCTGTAACCAGCCTTTCACGCAAAGTATCGAGCATTGCGGGCCATGCGGATCGCAATTGCGACAGACGCCTGGGAACCGCAGGTCAACGGCGTCGTTACCACACTCAAACAAACCCGCGCCGAACTGGAAAGGCAGGGTCATGTCGTGCTCATGATCACGCCCCAGGGACGACGCACGATTCCCTGCCCGACATATCCCGAGATCCGGCTGATGCTATTTGGGGGCCGCAAGATAGCGCGGGAACTCGACGAGTTTCAGCCCGACTGCGTGCATATCGCAACCGAGGGCACGATCGGCTTCTCCGTACGCCGCTACTGCAAGAAGCGGAAGCTGCCAGTCACGACGGCCTACCACACGCAATTTCCTGAGTATGTGCGAGCACGATTCCCGATCCCGATTAGCTGGACGGTCGCGCTATTGCGCTGGTTCCACGAACCGGCAGTGCGGACGATGGTCCCCACGAAGAGCATCAAGGAGTTGCTCGAGCACCGCGGCTTTCAGGACGTCGTCATATGGTCTCGCGGTGTGCTGACGGACATCTTCAGCCCTGAAGATCCGGTGGCCTATGACTTTCCGCGACCCATCTGGATCTATGTCGGGCGCGTTGCGGTCGAAAAGAACATCGAGGAATTTCTCGATCTCGATCTTGAAGGTACGAAGATAATCATCGGCGACGGCCCGGACCGCGAGCGGCTTGCCGCCGCTTACCCGAACTGTCGATTTCTCGGCTACAGATTCGGACGCGAACTCGCACAACACCAGGCAGGAGCCGATGTCTTTGTATTCCCGAGCAAGACCGACACATTCGGGATCGTCATGCTGGAGGCAATGGCTTGTGGCCTGCCGGTCGCAGCATTTCCAGTCACCGGACCCGTCGACGTCGTGCGCCACGGCCAAACCGGCTTCCTCGACGAGGATCTCGGCACCGCTTGCAGGGGTGCGATCAAACTCAACGGCGGCGCACCCCGGCGCTACGCGGAAAGCCGCAGCTGGCGGAGATCGACTGAACAGTTCGTCTCTCACCTGGCACCCAGGAACACGCAAGCGTGCAGGTCGACCGAGCATTAGCCGACCTGACGTTCGCCGAGCGGCTTAACTTCCTGCTCACGAACAGAATCCCGAGACAGGCGGCAACCCGCTTCATGGGATGGTTCAGCAAGATCGAGAATCCGCTGGTGCGAAGCATCTCGATCGGAGCGTGGAAGCTGTTCGTCGACGACCTGCGCCTGCACGAGGCAAAGAAATCGACGTTCAACAGCCTGCATGACTGCTTCGTGCGCGAACTGAAGTCGGGCGCCCGCCCAATCGAACCGGACCCGGATATCCTGGTCAGCCCTTGCGATGCGGTGGTCGGGGAATACGGGGTAATCGACGAGCAGCAAGTATTCCAGGCCAAGGGCTTTCCCTACTCGATTGCGGAGCTGCTCAGCGACGCCAACCTTGCGGGGCGCTATCGGAACGGCCGTTTCGTCACGCTGCGCCTTAAGTCGAGCATGTATCACCATTTTCATGCACCGTGCACTTCACGAGTGCGCGAGTTGCGCTACATATCCGGCGATACCTGGAACGTCAATCCGATCGCACTTAAGGTCGTGGAGCGGCTGTTTTGCCGCAACGAACGCGCCATCATCGACCTGGACATCGGCTCCGATACGGAAGCGGTGACACTCGTCCCCGTCGCAGCGATCCTCGTGGCAAGCATGCGGCTGCGTGGCATCGCGGAGCCGCTGAACCTTGCATACCGGGGTCCCATTACGATTCCCTGCGACTTGTCGCTCGAAAAAGGCGACGAAGTCGGCTATTTCGAGCACGGCTCAACGATCGTCATGCTGACGACGCCCGGCTTCGTCTTCGTGGACGCAATCTCAACCGGCAGCGTCATCCGAATGGGCCAACCCCTAATGCGCAAGAACGGTCGATCGCCGCAATATTCCTGACACTGTGCAGTAATACCTCGATCACAACCTCGGATTATGGTGAAACCTTTGCGCAATACGGTGAACACGCATCATGAGTCTTGATCCGACCCGACAGGCCGAAGACGACAAACTGAGTTTCCGGGAAGAATTGCATCTACAGCGCTGGGACGACCACCGCTACTACCATCACAGCCGCATCAATCAGTCGCTCCATCTCGTCAGCAGCGTGTGTTTCATGGCTTGCTATGCGCTGTTGTTCATAGACCCTGGCGCAGCAGCGCTTCTCGGGTGGTTTGTCGCGATGAGCTCGCGGCAGATAGGGCACTTCTTCTTCGAGCCGAAAGACTATGACGAGGTTAACGAGGCGACTCACGAGCACAAAGAACACATCAAGGTCGGCTATAATCTACAGCGCAAGCGCGTGTTACAGACGATCTGGGCGATCTCGCCCATCGTTCTATACCTCAACCCGACCTTCCTCGGCCTGTTCACGGCACACGCGAACTGGGATGAGTTCCTCCGCAATCTCGCCATTGTCTGGATCGCGCTTGCCGTGATCGCGCTGCTCTTCAGGACCGTGCACCTGTTCTTCATCGAGAACGTGCAGACCGGGCTGGTCTGGGCCACAAAGATCATCACCGACCCGTTCAACGACTTCAAGACCTACGTCAAATCGCCGCTGTATCTCATGAAGGGCGAGCTCATCGACCCGATGATCCACATCCGGCACGGCGTGGACACCGAGGAACAGGACCAGGAGGCGATGGCGAGATAGCTCAGGAAAAGCGGGTGCGCAGCATCTCCCTGAGCACCTGTTTCCTGATTGACTTGTTGGTAGTCTCGCCTTGCTGTGACCACCAGCCATCCGCGAGCATTCTCTGCGCTGCGCGCACGAATCGCGCTGTTACTTTAGCGAAGTCTTCGTCCGTATAATCGTGGCTGAATATCAGCCGGCCGGTACCCACCCAGCTCAGGCTGAGGCCCTCCGCCCGCAGGTAGTACTGCAACATCCAGTTGTACCGACTGGCCGCCGTATAGATGACGATCCAGATCGACGACATGTTGTGCACCCGAACGGGCAGTCCGGCGGCTTCCAGTTGTGCGTTCAGGGATCTCGCGCGCCCATTCCACAGCCCATCAGCGGCGTCGATCTCTGCTTTGAACTCGGCACCGGTCGCATGGCGCAGGAACTCGTTCATGCTGGCCATAACGTAGGGATGCGAGTTGAACGTGCCGCGGGCGAAGCAGATGTCGGTCGGCCGCTCCTCCCGAAAACGCTTCATCAGGCTGGCCTTGCCGGCGAGGACACCAATCGGGAGCCCTCCGCCAATCGTCTTGCCGTAGGTCACCATATCGGCCTTCACGCCAAAGTATTCCTGCGCGCCTCCGACGCCAAGCCGGAAACCGACGAAGACCTCGTCGAAGATGAGCGCTATCGATTGCTCCGTGCAAACCTTACGGAGGTCGCGCAGCCACTTCGAGTAGGCCTCGCGGTCGAAATTGGCGCTGCGCTCGCTGTTGATCAGCATCGCATCAGAAGTCGCACCGGCGTTGGGATGCAGTGCCTGCAAGGGATTGACGAGCACGCACGCGATGTCCTTGCGGGTGCGCAGGACCCTCAGGGTATCCTCGCTCATGTCCTTGAGCATGTAGATATCGTCGACGGACCGGCCATGGCCGACACCGGCCTGCACGCCGTCCCACCAGCCGTGGTAGGCGCCGCAGGAAACGACCAGCTGCGAGCGCCCGGTATTGAACCGCGCCAGCCGGACCGCCTGCATGACCGCTTCAGTCCCGGACATATGGAACGACACCTCGTCCATGCCCGAGACCTGCTTGATCATCGCGATATTCTCGGCGATGAGCGGATGATAGGGACCGAGCACCGGACCCAACCCCCTGACTCGCTCGACCCCCCGCTCGATGCAGCTCTTGTAAAAGTCGTAGCCGAGCAGGTTGACGCCGTAAGACCCTCCAGTGTCGTAGGACCAGGTTCCGTCGAGGTTCCGAATGCGTACGCCGTCGGTCGCATCGGCCATGCCGCCCACCGGCAGCTTGTCCCTGACGAGGTTGCGGAACTGGAACGGCACCCGGTTGGCATTGGTGAATTGCATGTCGGATATGGATGGCTCGAGCTCCCGTGTCGTCTGGATGGTCTGCGGCGCTTTCGTCGACAGCTCCATGCTCAAACTCTCGAATGCCGTGCGCCTTTTTTCGGCGACATCGGCGGGCGCCCCGTCGATCGCGAAGACATCCTCTGGGGGGTATTCATAAAAGGGCACCAGCTTTGCGAGCCGGCGGGACATGCGCGCGTGACCGCGCAGTGACGGGTGCTTGGCCCGGGACAGTCTGAGCCGGACCTGCAGGCGCCGCAGCATGGCGAGGGCAGCGACGATGCCCCCCGCGACCACGTAGGGGTTGCTGGTCATGCCGTGATCTTCTGCCCCACCCTGGGCTGCAGTTTGCGCGCGAATGGCAGCGGGATGCACGGCGGCAGAGTATGGTGCACTTTACGCACGGTCAGTAACAGCCACCGGCGTTCCCAGATGTTCAGGGCCGCTGCGAGGTCCCACTTCCGTGGCAGGATGTAGACGACTTCGTTCGGGACATGGCGCAGCTCGCGATCGAGACGGCGTGGATAGTCCACGTGTTCTATCGTGGGCGAACAAAGCGCCGTTTCGAATTGACCGTCGACAATCGGTAGCCGGTAGATATTGTCGGCCTGCACGAAATTGGGCTGCTCTTTGTGCTGCACAATGTCGGCATTGACGCCGCCGCCGTCGGTGTTGCCGCAGCAGACATTGAGATCCCATTGCCGACGACCGACGATTGCCCGCTTGAGATGCTGGTAGCTGTACCAGCTCAGGAATACGATAATTGCGGTCACTGTCGCGACGAAGATGAACAGATACAGGAAGACCATAGGGTTTCACGCCAGCATCTAAAGGGATAGTTGACCCGTCGCTGGTTACAGCCTTATTACGGGATGGTCACAGCACAATGTCAACAAGAAGAAACATCTGCGGGAAGACGGTGCCGGAAGTAACTTTATGCCTATCGGCCGCTCTGCCGAGCCCGAGGCTGGCTGACGATCCGAATCCGGTGAAGCTGACTACGCCGGGCCCGCACTAAGGCAAGCGGACCGGCCCCAGACGAGTTTGGTTATAAAGTTACCTCCGGCAACCTAGCTCACTCTGCCCCCAACGCCGGCAAGACCCGGTTGCTGTTGGTAAACTACCGACTCGCCTTTCGTTAAATGACCGGTGCCGCGAGAGCCGCCGACGCGGGGAACCAAAATGCAAGTTCGAGTGAGGGCCGACTTCCTGGTCTGGCTAATGTTGGCCGTTTGCGCCGTGTCCGCGACACCGGCCCGGGCGCAGCAGACCGAGAAGGGCCCCGGGTTCGAGGAGCGCGCCGCGGCTCTCGATACGGAGATCCGGGCCTTCCTCGAGGACGCTCAGGAATTCAGAGTACGCGCGGAGGCCGCCGAGGGTGATTTCGCCCGCATTCTCAGGCTGCGGGCGGAAGAGGCTGGACTGGTGGCCATTGGGAAGACGCACGACCTCACCCGGCTGGTTATCGATCGCGAGGCGGGAGGGCAGGATGCGGGGCCATGGCGCGGCCGCGCTACGCAGCTGCTGGTGGGCATGCAACAAGGGATACTGGACTTCCTTAAGGAAGTGTTGTCCCGAATTGATGAGGATTCTGCCCCGGACGATGCGGGCCCGGCGGAGCTGGCGGCGCTCGAGGAGCGCCAGGCGGAGAAATGGGCACGGATCCTGCGGCTCCTCGACGCTTCGCTTACCAACCTGACGCTGGCGCGGGAATTCGAGCTCGACGTCGCCGCGCAGCAGACTTTTACCGAACAGTCGCTGACCGAAGGCGCACAATTCCTCTCCCTTTCGCTCGAGGGGGCGCTTGAGCAAGTCGATCGCCTCGCGCGTCAGCTGGCGGTGCTGCCCGACGATGCCGACCTCATCGCCAAACAGCGTCTCGCAGACATGAAGGTCAAGCGTCTCGCCGGCAACCTCACGACCGCGAGCGACATGCTGGAGAAGATGGATCTCGAGCACGCCCGCTACAAGCAGCAGCTCATCGAGGTCTCAGGCACGGTGACGACGGATATTTTTGACTGGGACGTTTTTACGGGCCTGATGTCCGCATGGCTCGAGGATCTCGGCTCATGGCTGGTCGATAACCTTCCCCAGTTGCTGTTCAAGCTACTGCTGTTCCTGCTGGTGTTGTGGCTTGCCGTGGCGGGCTCGCGGGTGACTCGCCGTCTGGTGGCTGAGGGCATCAAGCGCTCTTCCTTCAAAATATCCAGGTTGCTCAAGAACATGATCGTCTCGACCGCCGGCGGTCTCGTGCTGCTGCTCGGCATTCTTTTCGGTCTCGCCCAGCTGGGCATCTCGGTCGGACCGTTGCTCGCCGGCCTGGGTATCGCGGGCTTTATCGTCGGCTTCGCGCTGCAGGACACTCTGGGCAACTTTGCTGCCGGCCTGATGATCCTTCTCTATCGACCTTACGACGTCGGTGACATCGTCGAGGCGGGCGGCGTATTCGGCAAGGTGAGCCACATGAGCCTGGTGAACACGACCATTCTCACCTTCGACAATCAGACCCTGGTAATGCCTAACAGCAAGATATGGGGCGACGTCATCAAGAACGTGACTGCCCAGGACAAGCGCCGGGTCGACATGACGTTTGGCATCGGCTATGGCGACGACATCCCCAAGGCCGAGAAAGTGCTCACCGAGATTGTGAACAGCCACGAGAAGGTGCTTGAAGATCCGGCGCCGGTCGTAAAGCTGCATACACTGAACGAGTCGTCCGTCGACTTTATCGTCCGGCCCTGGGTCAAGACCGACGACTACTGGGACGTCTTCTGGGACGTCACCCGCGCGGTCAAGATGCGTTTCGACGAGGTCGGCATCTCGATTCCTTTCCCTCAGCGGGATGTCCATCTCTACCGTACCGAACTGGAGACGCCCGCCACTGTCTTGCCGACCGGGGGACAACAGCGCCCCGTGGAGCAGGACGCAGCCGGCTGGCGCGCTACAGACGCTTCCGAAGCGGCGGACGTCAACGCTGAAAAAGGGGGGACGACGGACTGAAAATGAGCTCTCTGCCTCGCCCACGAAGACGGTGCCGGAGGCAACGTTATGCCTAGCAACCGTTCTGCCGAACCCCATCTCGGCAGACGCTCCGAAGCGAACTGGCCGGCACCTGACGGGTTTGGTTATAAAGTTACCTTCCGCACTCTGACCCCCCCGGCGCCGGTAACGATAGTCACCGCGAATCGAGGAAAGATGTCAGGCTTGTTTTGTAATCCGATGCGCCCGGCACTCTACAAGACAATAGACCTGACACTTATTTCCAATCGCTCGCGAAGGTTCAACGCAAAGGCCATGGAGTTCCACCTATATCTAGCCACGCGACTCCGCCGGTGTGCTGGCTATCATCTTCGAAGGCGGTCTCTGAGGGGGGGCTGGTGCCGATCATAGCGTCATGATTTGTATAGATTCCTGGGCGGAGGCTGGTACCGGACACCAAGGCCGGAGCGTGTAGACATGTCACCGAAAAAGAGACAACACGATATTGGAGCTGGGGACAGGATTGTTGAGATGGCCCGGCAGCAGCGCGCGCAGCGGGAGAAGGGCTACCGGGCGCAGGCGTTGAAACTGTACCCCAACATCTGCGCACGTTGCGGCCGCGAATTTAGCGGCGACAACCTGCGGGAGCTCACGGTTCATCACAAAGACCACAACCACGACAATAACCCAACGGATGGCAGTAACTGGGAATTGCTCTGTCTGTATTGCCACGACAATGAGCATGCACGATATCTGACCGCTGAGGACAGTAATGCCGTGGCGCCAGGCAAGGAATCACAGCCACCTTCCTGTCATTCGCCGTTTGCTAATCTCGGGACATTGCTGAAACGCGACAGATAGCCATCTGCTCTAAACCGAACGTCTGCGGGGGCTGGCGCGGATCATATATTTATCAAAAGAAAAGGTGTCAGGTTTTTTCCCCGTTCTATGTGCACCGCGTGGAGCTAGAATTGGTCTGGCACCATTCTGCCCCCTCACGGCGATAAGATAGACGCGGGACCTTTTTCCAGGGTGCTGAACGACAAGAGAGCCTTGATATGAGAATCGTTGCATCGGAAGCCGAGATAGCTGCCGCGACCGCTTACGAAAATCTACATGTCCCGGCGCTATTCCGGCAGTGGGCCCCGCGAGTCATGGAGGCGGCGGGGATCCAGGCGGGCGATCGCGTATTGGATATCGCGTGCGGCACCGGCATCCTGGCTCGGGAGGCGGTATCGCTTGTGGGAGGCGAGGGTTTTGTAGCCGGGGTTGATGCCACGCCAGGAATGCTGGCCGTGGCCAGCCACTTGGCTCCAGAAATTGAGTGGCGGGAGGGCGTAGCAGAATCATTGCCCTACGAAGCCGAGTCGTTCGATGCGACTGTCAGCCAATTCGGGCTGATGTTCTTTCAGGATCGTGCCGCGGCGATTGGCGAGATGTTGCGCGTCCTGACTCCGGGAGGGCGCATCGCGGTCGCTGTATGGGAGTCGTTGGAGAACTCGGAAGCCTATCCGATCGAGGTCGCCCTGCTCGAAAAGATCGGGGGCTTACCCGCCGCTGATGCGTTACGGGCGCCGTTCGTTCTGGGCGATCGGGCCGAACTGACTAGACTGTTCGAGGAAGCCGGTGTCGCCTCAGTCGAGGTAGCGACTCATCACGGGACGGCCAGTTTCCCCGGGATCAGGACAATGGTAGAGGCAGATCTCCGAGGATGGCTCCCGGTCATGGGCGTGGTCCTCACGGAGGAACAAATCGAACGAATTCTAAGTGAGGCGGAGCAGGCGCTGAGTCAGTACCTGACCGCCGATGGAACGGTAGAGTTCGATTCTCCTGCACACATTGTGACCGGCAGGAAAGGATAACTCGACCTTTCGGTGCCGGCGTTCCAGAAAAGGTGTCAGGATTATTTCTTGCTGTGTGTCGTTTGCATCAGATTGCAGAAAAATAGAGCTGACACCCTTTTTTATGTTGCACCAGCTTGGTCCGGAACTGGATTCAAGGTTTCAGTCTGATTGCTCATCTGATCGCTCTGCTGCAATGCGTTCTGGGATCCGTTTCTGCGCGAAAAGGTGACCCCGCCCGGCTAGTTCCAATTTTCCGCAGCAACATCCGATCATTCTCACTCGGCGATTTCGGCTCAAACCGCGGGGTCATCTTGCTTAATAACAATTACATCGACCCGACTACTGTCCCTGGAGGTGAGACGTGTCCCCACAATCTTCTATTGACTTTGTTTCCAGCGGGGCGTAGCAAAGCTTAGAACCTATAACAACAATCAGATAAGCGGGAGACACATCGTGAACAAGCGCCATGGGTTTTGTACAGTCGGAATGTGTCTTCTTACAATGACGGCGGCTTTCGCTCAAGCCGCCGAAGATTCGGGGCTTCAGGTCCTCACAGAAACGCAACTGGAAGTGATTACCGCCGGAAGCGCGGATGGAGTTCTCAGCGAAACGGCAGGCGGCACAATCGTTGCCAACGGTTCATCCGCGGATGTCGTGCGAGAAGGGACCATCGATCTCAGCGACAACGCCGGCCAGGATGCTAAAGGGCTTAATCTCGGCAACGCGGCCGACAGCGCCGTCGCCAATGCGGTTAACGTCTGGGACGGGCGGATTGTCGAACAGAATATAGCGACGGGGCTCGAGGTAGAGCAGTCGAACTACATCCAGCAGGATTACGCCCGTGCCGCGAACATCAGTGGCTACGACCGCGACTCCGGCTTGACCGAAACCTCCATGAGCACCTCGGACTCGACGAGTTCCGGCAATTCCTCGCTAGTCTCGAACACCATGGTTGACACTACTCAAACCGTGGGCGGCGGAGGCTTGAAACTCGGCGGCAGTAACGGAACGGGCGGAGCTGACACCGGAGGCGGGGGGTCAGATGGCGTTGGTGCAAATGAGCTGGGCGTACCTGAGGTGACCGTGCAAGTCGGCAAAGGTGTAGCCCTTTCAGGCACGGTGGATTTCAGTGTCGATTCCGCCGGGATAGATGTCGGGATCAGCGCCGGCGCAAGTTTGACAAACAACACGAGGAACCTTACCACTTATCAAGGCCCTGAGCTTGCAGGCCCGGGAGACACCAAACTCACGGGTTCGCGCTTTTCCAATGACTTCACCAACGACTTCGAACTTGCGGCTGATGTGGCTGTGGACTTCGCGCTGACCACCCCTGCGATCGAACTCAACGTCGCCGGTTCCGGCTGCTTTGTGATGGTAGGCAAATGCTCAGCGGATGGAGATCAAACCGACACGTGGGATAACACCGCTTCGTCTACTGACAGCCACATGTCGCAGCAACGCGGTGCCTTGGCAGTCGATACGCTCGAGGCCGAGTATGTCGTGGTTGACGAGTCGACTTTGACCCTCAATTCGCTTTACTCGGTGACGTTGTCGGGTAGCGCCCAGCAAGGCGCGATGGGCCTGAACGTCGTCAACGCCTCCGGAAGCCTGGTTTCGAACGCCGTCAATATTGCAAAGACTCCGACTGTCGGGCCGGCACTGAACCTGACCCAGAGAAACGTCGTCGGTCAGCGCCTGTAGGCACAGGCTTGCTGTTTTTCGCGACCTAGTTTTTGACGCCTGAATCATACGATCGTCACACGGCGACGCAACCATCGGCAGCGCCGTGTGACGGCCAACAAAAACGCCAGGCGAACGGACCATAGCTCGCGATATGTCCAAGGGGCTCAGTAACTACCAGCCATAGCGGAATACCAGACAAGACGCCGCCCGACGGATCATAGATGGCGCGATCCGAGAACAAATAAGAACAAGGAGAAACGGATCATGTGGCCGAACAGAGCAAGGCGCTGTCTGATCTGCGGTGTCGTGGCAGCCGGGCTGATGGCGAATGCTGCGTTTGCAGATGATATGCGCCTGATGACCGAGGTCGAGCTCGACCAGGTGACTGCTGGCGCGGCATCGGTCACGGATCTCGACGACCTGATGACCTTCGAGGCGGTAAGAACAACGCAACGCGGAAAGACGGTCAGGGTTGACGGCAGCCTTAAGCTGGTCGAATCGCTACCGGGCATCACGATTGGAAGTCTGTCTCTCAGTGATAATGCCCAGAGCAACCTCCAGTCAGTGATCAACATCAATGCCGTCAACTCCGCGGTCAACGTGCTGCTCAATCTCAATGTCAGTATCGACTCCTCAGTTGGTGCGATCAATCAACTGAACTTCAACGGAATGATGCCGACTCCGCCTCCCCCGCAGGGTCCCTGAGGGTGATCGCCGGGGCTAGAAGATTTATGGCGGTCTCTTTCAAGGCCCTGACCGGCGCGGTGTTCGTTTACGTCACGATGGCGCCTCTGGCGCTGGCGGAAAGCCCTGTCCAGATAACCACGTCCAGCCAACGCGTCAATACTCGCGTCGTGTCCTTGCTCGAGATGCGCGAACGCAATCTGGTTCGGCAGGGCTGGGACATGAGTTGTGGCGCCGCGGCGCTCAGCACCGTACTCGGTTATCACTTCGGCGCCGAGTATTCCGAGGCCACTATTGCAGCCACGATCCTGTCGAATACGGACCCAGATCGAATCCGGGCACGCGGTGGATTTTCGCTTTTGGACCTGAAACGCTTCGCTGAAGCGGTCGGGTACTCGGCGAATGGATATGCCAATCTGGCACTCGAGGATCTCGCTGCGGCGAATGTCCCTGCGATTTTGCCAGTGCGGATCCGGAATCTTGACCACTTTGTGGTCTTCCGCGGTCGGGTTGCCGGCAAAGTACTGATAGGTGATCCGGCTTTCGGCAATCTCACCATGTCAGAGCGGCGTTTCGCCAAGGTCTGGACAAACGGTATCGGGTTCCTCGTTAAATCCGTCGAAGCCGAAGCGCCGACTTGGCGATCGGAGGACGCCACCGCGCTGACGGTGCCGGATCTGAACTACGTTTACCGATTCGGGGCAACCGCGCGCCCCGTTCCGGTGACGCGCCGATAGGTGATCCCATGCGCGGGCTCAGCGTAATAGTCCTTCTTTTGTTGGCTTCGAGCGGCTCTGCCACGGCTCAGGACGCGGGTGACCAGGGTCAGCTCCTCTCTGAGCAAAACGACCTGATCGTGGTCTTGCTTGGGCGCCTCGAACGGATGGAGAGACGGGTTGAGCAGCTCGAAGCACAATTGGAGCCGGGCCCTGCCAATGTTGGCCCGGGTGCCACGTCGATGGCCGATGAGACGGGCCCGGATCTTGTTGCGGCCACCGGTGAAGACGTCCAGTCGCTGGTAACTGAAATAACGGAAAAAAAGCGACGGGAGCAGGAGCAACTCGTGCGCGCGGCGTTGCAGCGCACGCTTATCGATCGGGGCGGTCTGCTATTGCCATCAGGCACGATCGACATCCAACCTTCCTTGAGCTACCTGCACAGTTCGGCGGAGAACATCGTCATCGATGGCTTTACGATCCTTCCGGTCCTCGTTATCGGCGATATCGTCTCAGAGAGGGTCGAGCGAGATCTCACGCAGCTTGCAACCACCTTCCGGTTCGGCTTGCCCTGGGACTCCCAGATCGAAATGAGGCTGCCGTATAACCGCTACTCGACGCGCAGCTTCTCGGCTGACAATGTGGAAACGACGAGAAGCGCTTCGGGTTGGGGCGATATTGAACTTGGCCTCAGTCATCAGTTCTACCGGAGCACTGGCCTGTGGCCGGATTTGCTGGCGAGCCTACGCTGGAAGACGACTTCGGGAGAAGGCCCCTTCGACATCGATCCTGACAGGGCGGTAGCGACGGGTACGGGGTTCGATTCAATAAATCTTGCAGTAACCGCTGTAAAGGTCGTCGATCCGGCAGTCTATTTTGGCTCGTTGAATCACAGCTGGAATCTTTCCCGCAATGAATCTATTGGAAAATATGATCCTGGCAACAGCTATGGCTTTTCGCTCGGTATGGCGATTGCGCTCAATCTGAGTAATTCCCTCTCATTTGGTTATGATCAGCAGTCTGTGCAACACAGTTCTGTTGACGGCATGAGGGTGCCCGGCTCCTACCTGACAACCGGGCTGTTTACAGTCGGAACTTCGTTTGCTGCCAACGATTTTCTGACAGCAGACCTTTCCTTGGGCTTTGGGGTCACCGCAGACTCGCCTGACTTTCAGATTGACTTGTCGGTTCCGATACGGTCGAGGCACTAACGCCCGCGGATTAAAGTCATTTACACCAGGCGCGGGCGCCCGAAGCGCTGATCCCCAAGACAACTCCGACAGTTAGCTACATCGGCGCCGGCGTTCGCTTATTCGCTTATTCGCCGGCCACCGGCACGCAAATTCGGGTGGCACCGAGGCCTTTCCACGCCCTCGCTTGAATAAACTACGGTTCGATCCCGATTTTCCCCAGGGCGGGCAGCCCTATTCCTCGAACTCATCAAACTCCGTTGACGTCTCCATCGGATTGGCGGGGTCGGCGGTCCATTCCTGGAGTGACGCGATGTAGACGGCGACGTCCGTGAATCCGAGGCGGGTCATCACGAAAGCGTTGGACGCGGCGGCTATACCGCCGCCGCAATAAGTGATGGCGCGGGCGTCTTGATCACTCCCGAAGATGGCTTCCAGTTGTTCGGCTGGCAAGAAACGGCCGGTGTCGTCGACCGTTGCCGTGGTCGGGACGTTCGACGCGCCCGGTATATGACCGGCCCGGCCATACATCGTCCAGTCTCCCCGGTAGTGGCCTGCGGGCAGTGAGTCGATAAGCTTGATCGCGTCGTCTTCGGTCGCCGCGAATACTTCGTCCCGATCGACGATCAGTTGCGGTCGTACGGCAGGGGTGAGTGTCCTCGCGAGGCGCTCCGCCGGCTCGGTCGACAGCGGTCGATCCCCGGCCTTCCAGGCGTTGAGCCCCCCGTCGAGGATGGCTGCCCGGTCGAAACCGATCCACCGCAGCATCCACCAGACCCGGGCGGCCCAGACCGAGTTGTACGTGTCGTAGAGCACCACGCGGGTGTCGTCGCCGACGCCCAGCGCGCCCATGGCCGCAGCGAACCGCTCCGGTGTCGGCAGGGCGAATTCGTATGGGCTGTCGCCGTCGGCCAGATCACCCATCAGATCGGCAAACCGCGCCGTCGGTATGTGGCCGGCCTCGTAGTTGGCTCTTCCGTTGACATTCCGAAAACCACCGTCTTCGGTTGGCTCCACGATAACCGTGCAGTCGAGCACGACCAGGTCCGGATCTCCGAGGTGCTCGCTCAGCCATTCGGCCGTCACTAGCGTGTCCATCCCTGCATCGACACTGCTCGCGAGCCCGGCTTGTTCGCCCGGTTTCGAACAGGCCGCCGCGAGAACGATTGCCGCGATCAGACCGAGTCGACGTGATACGGAAAGCTGAGATGACATGTTTCGCTCCTGATTCGAAACAGAAATGGCGGCAGGTCTATATATCTGTCTGTATTCCCGTGCACCAAACACAAACCAAGACAATGGACCTGGCGCCATTTTGCCTTATTTTCCGGAAGGCAGTCTTCTTACTTGCAAGAAAAGCAGAACCTGGGTTCCAGGCGAGGATTGTCTGCACGCTTGTTTGGATAAGAGCACGGTTCTGCCCTTCTTTCTTCTGAGTCCCTGTGTCGCATTCCCGCCGAGAAAATGATATCTAGGTGATCCAGCGAGCGCAGATCGGGAAATCAGCGGCTAAGCATGGCAACAAGCGAGTCAAGCGCCCCATCTAGCCGAATGACCCACCTCGCGTTCGACGCGCATCAGGATAATCCTGCAGACAACCGCGAACGCCAAGCCCTAAACGATGTAAAGCCCCGGTGAGCCCATGTACGATCTGCCTTATCACAAGGAGAACGATGAAACCGTGCTCCGTGAGTTTATCCAGGCGCACCCGTTCGCCATCGTCACAGGCTGCGATGCCAACGGACGGCCTGTCGCCACACAGTTACCGGTCTTCCTTGAGGAGCGCGACGGTCGCCAGTTCCTGAGCGGCCACTTGATGAAGGGCACAGACCATCACAAGGCCTTCGCGCACAACCCAAACGTGCTGGTCGTATTCACCAGCCGCCACACCTATGTCAGCGGATCCTGGTACTCGGACCCGCACACGCCCTCCACCTGGAACTACATGAGTGTGCACGCGAGAGGCGCCATCCGGTTCCTCGACGGTATCGCTCTGGAGAGGATACTAAGGAAGACGTCGTTGCATTTCGAAGGCTACGACGCAGGGTCTCCCACCACGTTCGAGAACCTTCCCGAGGCCCGCACCAAGCGACTGGTCCACGCCATCGTAGCCTTTGAGATCGAAGTCGAATCGATGGACAGTGTATTCAAGCTCAGCCAGGATCGCGACGCGGAAAGCTATCACGAGATTATCCAGAGGCTCCAGGAAAAGGGTGAGGATGGCCGTTTCATCGCCGCTGAGATGGAAAAGCGAATGGATAGGCTGTTCCCGGGCAAGAAACAGACTTGAAGCAGGGAAAGGTGTCAGGTTTGTTTTTCTGGCTATCCAGCCTGGTGTATCGCAATCGCGCCCGAGACATGATATCTACACAGGCCAGCGCACTCAGATCTGGAAATCGGATACTTGCCATGGCCACCACATTGCTTATCCACGTCTTTGCCCCAAGAACAAAGCACGGTTTCAGGCACCCACTGGAGAGTTAGGCGGCACTGGCAAGCCTTACCAGGATTTCAACATGGCATCAAAAATACAAATTGTCGTTCGAGTGATGGTCTATTTGCTTGCGATCCTGAGCTTCGCGGCGGGAATTCCAAAGATTCTGCAGTTGCCGCAAGAGCTTGGCTTTGTGGGTGCTCTTGGCTTGTCTGGTTTCGTTGTTTCGATCCTCGGCGTTGTACAGCTGGCAGGCGGGATGATGTTGCTTTGGTCCCGATCTCGTGTGCCCGGCGCATTGCTGGCGGGCTTCGCACTTCTCGTGTCAAGTGCAGCAATATTCGCTGGCGGCGACGCGATGTTCGGGCTGGCATCACTAATTCCGATTCTTGCGATGGCCATGGTGATCTACGTCGAACTAAAGCGAGTCAGGGGCAATGCCGCCTGACAAGGCGTTACAGCAGACACTTGACCCGACCAGCAGTAACCTGCGGCCTCAACGAGGTTACGGCAGGTATGCGCCATGCTGGCGGCCGCAGGCCGTGACTCGGATCGTAGCGAAGTCGCTGCTTGTCATCGCATGTATGGCCGTGGCCGGTTGCTGTGCCCCATACAACTGCGAGCAAGCTGTCGCGGGTAGAAAGCTGTACGAGCCGACAATTATTGCACTTGAAGACTTTAAAGCCGCGAATGGAGAATACCCCGTCAACCTGATGGAGCTCGTTCCCACCTTCATCGAAACCGTACCGCCGCGCGAACCGAACGAATCGGCGCTTTATCCGCAGTATCACAGGGCTGACAATTCCTATGTTCTCCAGTTTCGATACTATGGCCCTGGCGCAAACCACTGTTTCTATAGCCCTGAATCGCTTTGGTTTTGCGACGGATACTACTAAGGTGAAACCATAGCGCCGCCAGAAGTTAACGGGAGAACGGCGCGCAGATCCATTATTCAGTAACTGATATGCACAGGCTGAGCAAGATAGATGGCGTCAGGAGAATGTAACTGCGGCGCGGTGGCGTTTGAACTGAGTGCGGACCTCTCGGGGGTATACGTGTGCCACTGCTCGATCTGCCGCCGGTCCACAGGCAGCAACGGCATCGCGGTAATGGTCGTTGACAACGACGCATTCCGGTGGACGCGCGGCGAAGAGCACATTGCAAGCTGGAAGAAGCCGGACTCCGAATGGCGGACCTGGTTCTGTAGCATCTGTGGCTCTCGCTTGCCGGGCGCTAACGACGAATCACGGATGTTCGTCCCGGCTGGATTGCTCTCTGACGGTGGCAAAGCGCTCACGGTGATTCACCACATCTGGGTCGATTCAAAGGCTGGTTGGGATGAGATCGGAGACGCTGGCCAACAGCACGCGCAAGGGCTCGAGAGATAATCCGGAGCCAAGATTCCAAACACCGCGTGTGCCTGAAAATGGCCAGATGCGCTCGAAGGCCGGGTAGAGATGACGCCCAACCAGGCGATGAATCCAAAGCTGGTGAGTCTCCGCCCTTCGCTGCTGCCCAGGTCGGTCTGGTTTGGTCTTCTATCGTTGCAGGCAACGCGACACTGTGGCAAATATGATAGACAATCTGACGATACTCGCGGTTCAGGATATCGAATTGTCGAGAAGCTTCTATATCGACAAACCGGGCTTTGATGAATATCTCAAAACCAACGGCTGGTCTTTCTTGAATTGAGGCTCCCTCAATCTTCGCAGCGGTCACTGCCGGGTATCGTTCCGATGACGGAGTGTCAGGACTACTGATTGATAATCCAGGTGGACGTCGATGATACGCATGAGCTGTACCGGGAATTCAGATCAAAGGGCGTGGACGTTTCGGAGCCAGAAGACAAACCCCGGGGTTACCGTCAGTTTGGTGTCCTCAATCCGGACGGTCATCGATTTACGTTCACTGAGGCTTTGGGCGCATAGTGACAAAGTCGTCTGACAAACGCGCGTAGTCAGATGTTGACACGCCATGGAAGCAACAATCCGATATCAGTCGATACTTGATCGGTCTCTGTAGAAAGCGCCGCACCAGCGATATTGCCAAGCAAAGCGAACCGTAGCCCGCAAATATGTCCCGTTTCGTAATCCTTCTCCGTGGAGTGAATGTTGGCAAGGCCAACCGCGTTCCGATGGCTGAGTTTCGCAGCCTGCTGGAGGGACTCGGCAACACTGCGGTGAAGACGCTGCTCAACAGCGGCAATGCTGTCGTCAGCAGCGCCGGGCGGTCGGAAGCGAAGCATGCCAAAGCGATATCGGAAGCGCTCCAGGGGCAGTTGAACGTAGACGTCCCGGTGGTGGTCAAGTCCGCCGGCACGTTCGCTGCCGCGATTGCGCAATCCCCTGCCCCACCGCCAGAAGCCGAACACTCGCGCTTCCTCGTTGCCTTTGCGCAGGACACAGCCGCGTTGAAAGATCTCAACGCGATAGAGTCGCTGGTCCAGACCCCGGAACGTTTCGCCATCGGAGATCATGCCGCATACCTGCACTGCGCGAGCGGCATCCGCGAGAGCAAGGCCGCACGCGCCTTGCTCGGAGAACTCGGGCGGGGAGTCACTACCAGAAACTGGGCAACCGCCCTGAAGCTCGAAGCTCTTGTCAATGCGAGTTAAGGTCAACCCATCGCTCAATCTGACCCGCCACGGCGTGGCCCCGTTGCGCAAGGAATTGGGGTCGAACCGAGGTTTCATGCTCTCGCCTGGATAAACCCGCAGTTCGACCCCGTTGACAATTTACTAACCCGTTGAGGAGATCACGATGGCAACTACCGGACACTGTTTGTGTGGCGCTGTCACCTATACTGCTGAAGAAGTACAAACTGACATACACAGCTGCCACTGTGGCATGTGCCGCAGATGGACTGGCGGACCCGCTTTTGCCGCCAGTGTAGGCAAAGTGACGTTCCAGGGCGAAGAGAACATTACGCGTTATGACTCTTCGGCGTGGGCGGAACGAGGATTTTGTAACCGTTGCGGCACCAATCTGTTTTATCGATTGAAGGAAGCGAACCACTATGTTTTGTGGATGGGTACGTTTGACGACCCTGCTCAATTCAAGCTGGCGGGTGAGATCTACATTGAAGAAAAGCCGCCGGCATATGATCTGGCTGGCGATCACCCTCGACTGACCGGGGAGGAATTCGTGGCATCGCTACAGAAAAGTGATAGCTAGTCCACATGTCGCCTGGCAAGGCGTTGCAACTGAAGGCCAAACCGACGAAGAAAAGGGCTCAAACGAGCATTTTCTGTGCTCTTGTCTGAATACAACCGCGGTTCGACCCCGGTTATTGCCACGTCGCTGATGCCCGATGCAGGGCGTCATCTGATCAGGGAGAGTGATTTGATCGCAGGTGAGTGTTTTTGCGGCACTGTGCAATACCAGATTGACGGCGAACTCACATTTGCCCGGTGTTGCCACTGTTCACGCTGTCGGAAGGCGTTCAGTGGAGCGTCATCGGCCTATGCGGAGTTGGCCGATCCGGAATCATTCTCCTGGGTGAGCGGCGCCGACAATCTCCAGGAGTACTCTGCGCAGGCGGATTGGGGGCTGACATTTTGCAAAACGTGTGGCACGACTCTCTGTGGGATATATCAGGGCCGTGTGCACGGCGTTGCTCTGGGGACGGTTATTGGCGACCCCGGCGTGGAGATAGAAGCGCATTACTTCGTCGGTTCAAAGGCGCCTTGGGACCATATCGGCGGTTCAGCGCCGCAGTTCGACACGCGGGAGAAGTGAGGCCCGGCAAGGCGCTGCCGCAGACACCTTCAACGTCAGCGGGTTTTATCAACGTTCGGTGCTGCGCGGCTGATACACGACGTTCGGCGCCTGCGCCGGGAATCCTGAGATGACGGACATCGACTTGCAGCCTACTCTCACAGGCGACATGATTTCGCTTCGCCCACTTGCGAGCGATGACTTCCCGGCACTCTGCGAGGCAGCATCTGACCCAGGTATCTGGGAATTACATCCCGACTCGCTGCGTCACAAACGGGAGATTTTCTATGAACGGTTTTTCATGGGTGCAATGGCCTGCGGTGGCGCATTGATCGTGGAGGAAGATGAGACAGGGCGAATTGTCGGGCCCACTCGCTACTACGACTGGGACCCTGACAAGCGAGAAATTGCGATCGGATATACGTTCCTGGAGCGCAGGCACTAGGGTAGCGGCATCAATCGAGAGATGAAAGACCTGATGCTGGTCCATATTTTCAAACACGCCGACCTGGTCTGGTTCCACGTAGGTCAGTCCAATATTCGTTCACGCCGGGCTGTAGAGAGGCTCGGAGCGGTGTTATCGCACGAGGAAGAGCAGGCGCTTGACGGAGCGTCCTATACGCAGCTGTATTTCCAGCTTGGTGCTCAATCGTACCGAGACCGACAACGCGCCTCAGCAGACGTTTGGCCAGCTGGCCCAGTTTTTGCGCTGATCCCGGACCTTAGCCACACCCCATACGCCAAGGAGTACAGACAATGATCAAGTTTGTTATGTGTATAACCCGCCACCCCGATATGACTCGTGAAGCATTCAAGGATTACTGGATGAACAAGCATGGCCCGTTCTTTATGAGCAACGCTGATGCGATGGGTGCGAAAAGATATGTCCAGTCGCACACACTGGATACGCCATTGAATGAAGGCCTCAGAGCCTCCAGAGGGATGCTTCCTGAATATGATGGTGTGGCTGAAGTCTGGTTTGAATCAGAACAGGCGCTTGTGGAAGGAATGAATTCACCCGAGGGTCAGCAACTGGGAGCTGCTTTGCTGGAGGATGAGGGGAATTTTATCGATCATTCGAAATCATCGGCCTTTATCGTTGAAGAGCACGAATTTTGAGTGACTGACAAATGCTTCCGACGGATGCGCCAACCGCACGCGCCGCTGAAGCGTAAGGTCAGGTGATCGAGGAGGGATTCCGGGCATGACACCACGATCCGAATTTGAGCAGCTACTCGTAGACATGCAGCCAGATCTGAGGCCTGTCTGTGAGATGTTGCGATCAGTAATTGTGGAGCTGCATCCGGACTACTGCGAAGTGATCTGGCCTAAACAACGGATAGCCAGCTATGGTGTCGGTCCGAAGAAGATGTCGCAACACTAAGTTTATGTCGCTCCGCAGACGGGGCACATGAATCTTGGGCTGTATCACGGAGCCACGGCAGCTGATCCCTCCGGCCTTCTTGAGGGCACTGGAAAACGATTGCGGCATGTGAAGATCAGAAGCCTTGCTGAGGCAACGGCAGCGCCCGTCCGGCGGCTTATTGCGGAGGCCATTGCAGAGCGGAAGATCGCGCTAGGCTAATCGAGGTTTGGTGGCACCCGGCACGAGCGACGACTGTGGGATCAAAGTGGCCCGCGGATCGTCGCCCTATTCCACCCGGCGCTCGTGCTTCACCCAGTCGATCTCCATCGTCCAGCTCCCGACCGTCATCGGAGAGGGATTGATCTTGGCGAAATTCAGCACCGCAAACAGCGGCTCCGGGAACTGGTCGCCCTGTCCCTCACTGCGGTAGATCACTTCACCGTCGAGCAGGAACAGGAGCTCACTGCCGTCCCATTCGACGGCGTACTCGTGGTACTCGGCCAGCGTGGCTTCCTGCACATGCATGAGCTGCTGCCAGTCGCCTCCCCCACAGTGTCCGAGACTCTTGATCGCCCGCGCGGCGTAATGGTCTGGCCCGCCGTCGCTGTGGTGTTCGAAGATGTCGATCTCTCCCGAACCGGTCATCGGCCAGCAGACGTTCTCGTCCTCATCCTCGATCGGGGGCTCGTTGTTGCGCGCTCCGAGTAGCCACCACGCGGGGAACATCCCTGGCTGGCCGCTGCCCTGGACCCGCAGCCGCGCGGTCCAGCGTCCCTTCACAAATTCCTGACGGTTCTTCGAAGTGATCCGTCCCGCGACATACTGCGTGGGCGGGTGCTGCTCTCCGGACTTGCTGAAGTTGTCGCACTCGACGGGCTCGCCGAGATCGACCACGCGGAGCTTGAGCGTTCCATCGCTGACTACCCGTGTGTCGTGCAGGCCGTCCCGAACATAGCACTGATCCTCGTCGTTGACCCAGAGCAGCTGGTCCTGCCAGTTCTCCGGATCGAAGCGGTCGAAGTCGTCAAAGAAGTCGACTTCCCACTCGTCCCCCGTCACGGCTGCCGCCGGCCCTTCGGGTTGCGGGTCAGTGCAGGCTGCGAGCGCGCAGAGCATTACTCCAATAAGGAGAGGGATCCAGCGGGGCTTGCTGATGCACATATAGATGGTCTCCTGATGCACCGGTGCGCGAGGGTTACCTTTGGCGGGGGGCGGACCCGATGCCGGTGTTCGGATTCTTCCATATTGACTTGTTGCGCGCGTTCCACTTCCGGTGCCCTCACCATAAGTCATCGCGCGAACGCCGACAACTCTCACACGTTCATTGTTGCCGCACACGCCGCCTGGTTCAATCTGCCCCGTAAGGGCCGTACCACCGGGTCCCGGATCATGCCGGATGCTCCGGCGCGCCCGCTTGTGCATCGCAGGAGGCCGAATAGGAGTCAGGGCACCGATCGCTCGAGGATTCGCATGGAAGCGCCAACCGAACTGCGCCAGGCTTCACTGCGTGAGCGTAAGAGCCGCAGGAAACAGTGTCAGGTGTGTGTTGGAGCGGGCAGTTGCCATTGCTGCACTCAGAGCAGCCCGCGAGGGTTATCATTGGCAGCCCATTCAATCTGGCGGGTCAACATGCTTGATGAGCGGTGACGCTGCTTTTATTACTTCATAAGTTAGGGATGTTCCCAATGCCTCTTCAATTGTTCCTGTTCTGCTTTCTGGTCTTGCCCGCTGTCGTATTTGCGGATGCCAACGACGGTCAATTTATGGGCTATGAGCTCGGAACCGATTACCCGGCAACGCCACAGGTCAGCGAGAGGACGACCACGGGCAATCTGCTTATCGTAGCGGAGGACCCTGTCAAGCCGGATGCCATTGAGCAGGTAAGTCTGGTTGCTACGCCTGTATCGAGAACGATTGGTTTTATTGATGCAGCCAGTTGGTTTGCGACCGAGGAAGAGGCTCGCGAAATGGGCCGTCACTACATTGAACTACTGCGCGCCAAGTACCCGGACTGGCAATTTGGCCGGGAGGTCATGGATGCCAATATGCGTATTGTTGAAGTGAACCTGGATAAGGCGCCTTACACCTTACAAATGCGCCTCGTGCGCGACGCGCATAAAGGCCGCGATATGTGGCGCTTTTCCATGAGTCTGGGTTGGCAGATACACTCCCGGTTATGGCTGGCATGGAAAAACATGTCCGCTACGCAGCAAGCTGAGCAAAAAACGGCCGAGCGCGAACAGCTATTGAAAGACTCGGATATGCGCGGGCTGTAGCTTTGAATTACAGGGGGAGCAAGGATTGCCCAACAACATCAACAGAGGGTTAGACCCATGGCGTTGGTTCCGTGCACTGAATGGGGCGGGGAAATATCCGACAAGGCGGTCAGTTGTCCTGGCTGCGGCGCACCCGCTGCGTCGCTACCGATCAGCCAGACCCGCCAAAGGAAACCCTCACCCAGAAAGGGCATCAGGGCCCGGATTTTACGGATAACGGCCGCCATCTTGATCGTCGCGTACTTGATATCTTCTAACATCGTCACGCCAGAGGAAAAGGCGAAACAGGAGCTGTCCAGGCTGTCTTCACCAATAGCCGGCGCGGCAACCTTCGTGATTTATTGTGAGGAACGCAGAGCACGGAAAAACGAGCCTGGCAGCTATCTCCGGCGCCAGGATATCGCAGCATGTGACGCTGGGGATCGGAAATTTATGCACATGTTTGAAAGCAGTTCGGACGAACTGGCCGCCACACTTTGCGCCCCGAAGGGTTATCTCTCTTTCAAGAGACAGGACGTTCCTGTATTCGACCAGGCATGTAAGTCGCGCGACCTGTAATGGGAAATGGGGTCACGGTTTTTCGGGCCAGGACCCGGGTCGCCGATACCAAGCATCAGCTGACACAGCTGACAAGGAGGCACCCTTGACATCTGAGGCAGTAAACCTGGCCGAGAAGTTGGCGAAAGTCCCGGAGCACTGGTCACCGCGCGTGGTGGCAGAAATGAATGACTATCAGTTCAAGGTCGTCAAGTTGCTCGGTGAGTTTATCTGGCATGATCACAAGGACACCGACGAGGTATTTCTGGTGCTAAGCGGCGAAATGGAAATTGGATTTCGGGATCGGACGGTCACACTTCGGGCCGGTGAGCTATTCGTCATACCTAAGGGGGAAGAGCACATCACTCGTGCGGCCGAGGAGTGTCAAGCGCTGATCATTGAGCCTCGTGATGTTGTAAACACCGGGGAATCTGGAGGCGAGCTCACGGCCAGAAATGACGTTTGGGCTTAGCGTGCCGCAGAAAATTAACCCGGAACCTCTTTCTTCATGACCAGCCCGATCCCGTTTTTGCGCATAAGCTATTGGACCGCGGCGATAGCAGACTTCGGTATCGCGGTTCTGGCCTGGATGCCTGCCAGGATGGGCGTCACGGAACCGGTTTATCCGATGGGCCTGGCGTCAGCCGTGGCATTCTCCTGGGCCGTGCTTCTGGTGTTCGCCGACAGGAGACCACTGGAAAGAAGATGGATATTGATCCCGACCATACTGGTCGTGGCATTGATTGCATTGGCAAGAACGAAATTCTCGCTGGACGGGGCCATAGAATTCAGCACCCCTCTGCTTCTGTTTGCAGTTGCCCTCATAATTTTTATGACTTACAGCTATTATCGGGCGAACAAATATGTCTCGAGCCTGCGAAGCCACACCGGGCACGCCTGAGGAAGGCTGGCGGTGGCCCAGGCCTCCGTGGCGGGGTCTTCGGGAAACGACAGACTGGTTTTGACCCGGTTCCCGCGCGTTTATCGATGCGCCCGACCGGATAACGAGCGCGCTGCTCGTCCGGCGATGGTCGCCATGAGGAGAGCGAAGTGAAACGTTTAATGTTGCTGCATTTCGGATTCGAGAAGCCGACCCCTGAGATCATGCAGGCCTGGGGCAAATGGTTTGAATCGGTCGCGGAGAAGACCGTGGATAAGGGGGGCTTCCACGGCGGTGCACGTGAAATCTTCCACGACGGAACCAGGGACCTCCCCATGGGGATGGAATCTATCACCGGCTACTCGATCATCGAAGCCGATAGCCTTGATGAGGCGTAGAAGATCGCCGGGACAATCCTTTCATCGCAGGCATCAGGATCTACGAAATCATGGGCGGGTAGGTCCGTCGCCACGCAAGAATAGCCATCGCTGGTAGCGGCCATCGGAGAAAGCAATTGAACGCCGACGTCAGATTCCCCTTGGAAGGTGGCTGCGATTGCGGTTCGGTCCGGTACCGCATGGAGTCCGAACCGATCTTCGTCCACTGTTGCCACTGCCGCTGGTGCCAGCGCGAGACCGGGGCGTCGTTCGCCCTCAATGCGATGATCGAATCTGATCGCGTGACCAATCTCGGTGTCGAGCCTGAACTGGTCGATACACCCTCGGCGAGCGGTCTCGGCCAGAGGATCGCCAGGTGCCCGCAGTGCCGTGTCGCGGTCTGGAGCCACTATTCCGGTGCCGGCCCGATCACAAAGCTGGTGCGTGTCGGTACGCTGGACAACCCGGATCTGATCCCACCGGACGTGCACATCTTTACGGCATCAAAGCAGCCATGGGTGGTGATTCCCGAAGGGGTGCCCGCCTTCGAGGAATACTACGACCGCAAGCAGCTCTGGCCGGAGGCAAGTCTCGCCCGCCTGCAAACGCTGATGCCTCTGATCAGGGCATACAAGGAGAGCCGGGGCGATGGAGCCTAGCTTCATGCCCTGCGGCTTCGGGCTGCCGCCGTGGCGGCACTTCGCACGTGAATCCCGAGAGCGGATTGATCAATGAAATATCTTATCTGGATCGGCGCAGCATTTTCTTTGTCAGTCAGCTCCGCATATGGCGACAAGAATGAACTGACCACGCATCTGCAATACCAGTCGGGTAGCCCGATCGTCATGCACCTGGATTATCATGGCGGAATCGAGGAGTGGGACGCCGCCGCTTCGATTACCGATGGCATACTCGTGCTCTCGAACGCGATGCTGATCGCAGTGACCGACAGTAGCAACGAGAGCATAAAACCGCTCGAAGGCAAGGTCCTTTCGGTGTCGGCGGATGCCTATTTCCGTGACCCATTCAGTCTGGAAATAGACCTCTCGGAATTCTATGACTTGTCCCGACCCGGTCGGTACATCGTGCGTTGGGGTTGCCGCAACGTCAGAGAAGATACGGTATATATCCAGATTGTCGACTGACCCGCGGTGCCTGCCAGGCAAGGATCCGAGGCACCCTGACTGCCTATTCGGTACCGGAAAAGGTGTCCGGAAAAGGTGTCGGGTTTATTTGGATGCGGTCGGCGGTATCGAATACGTCCCAACCGCATGGGCCACCGGCTCCTCGTCACCCTCTGAGTAAAGCAGCACCTCGCCGATCGCCAGACGCCGACCGAGCTTGATCAGCTTGCACTGGCCCAGGATGTCGCTTTCCGCAGACGGTTTCCTGAGAAAGTTGATATTGAGGTTGGTGGTGACGGCCAGCGCGACGAGGCCCAGCTCGCCGAGTATGGCCACATAGATCGCCGCATCGGCTACGCCCATCAGCACCGGACCCGAGACGGTGCCGCCGGGGCGCAGCTCCTGCTTGCCGATCTTGTGCCGGATGGTGGAGGCTTTGCCGCCGACCGCCTCGATGGTGATCTTCGATTGGGGGAATTCCCGTGCCATAAAGCTGGCGACTTCTTGCTTGATGTTCATATGACTAATATTTTAGGACAATTCGTCAACCGGTAGTCCATGAC
>JBATKC010000037.1:0-6119 GCA_049669065.1 Gammaproteobacteria bacterium | reverse complement strand
GACGCCGACGCAGAGGAACATGGCGCCGGAGATCAGACCATGAGAGATCATCTGCACCATGCCGCCTTCCAGCCCCATGGCGCCACCGCTCAGGCTGCCGGTGCGGATACGGATCGAATAGGCGAGGAAGAAACCGAGCGTGACAAAGCCCATGTGGGCGATCGACGAATAGGCGATCAATTTCTTCATGTCGGCCTGGACCAGCGCGACAAACCCAATATAGACCACCGCGATCAGGGACAGACCGATGATTAGCCAGTCCAGCGACATGCTGGCGTCCGGGGTGACCGGCAGGCTAAAGCGCAAAAAGCCATAACCACCCATCTTCAGCATGATCGCGGCCAGGATCACGGAGCCGCCGGTGGGCGCTTCGACATGGGCATCCGGCAGCCAGGTGTGGACCGGCCACATCGGCACCTTGACTGCAAACGCGATCAGGAAGGCGAAAAAGATCAGCGTCTGCTCGCGCATGCTCAGGCCGAGCGCCTGGAAGGCAGCGATCTCGTAGCTGCCTGACTCCAGGTACATATAGATCAGCGCGACCAGCATCAGCACCGAGCCGAGGAAGGTGTAGAGGAAGAACTTCAGCGTCGCATAGACCCGCCGCGGGCCGCCCCAGATGCCGATGATGATGAACATCGGGATCAACATGGCTTCCCAGAACACATAGAACAGCATCGCATCCAGCGACGCGAACACGCCGATCATCATGCCTTCGAGGATCAGCAAGGAAGCGAAATACTGTGAACTGCGCTCCCGGATCACCTCCCAGCCGGCGATCACCACCAGCACGGTGATAAACGTGGTCAGCAGGATCAGCGGCATCGAGATGCCGTCGATGCCCAGGTAATACTCGACCCGATAGGTCGCGATCCACGGCGCTCGCTCGACAAACTGCATCGCCGCCGTGGAGGCATCAAACAGGGTGTACAGAGGGATGCTGGCGGCAAAGGTCAGGATCGCGACGCCCAGCGCCAGCCAGCGGCCGAGTCCGGCGCGCTCGCCGGCGGCGAGCACCAGCAGGCCGCCAAAGATCGGCAGCCAGATCACGACACTGAGGATCGGCATCTCCATGGATCGGTCTTCCTTCTGCCTCTCGCCTAGCTTTCCAGCAGCAGCCAGCCAAGCATCGCGGCAAGGCCGATGATCATGGCGAACGCGTAGTGGTAGAGATAACCGGTCTGTACCCGACTGACGGCGCCGGACAGCCAGCCGACGATCCGCGCCGAACCATTCACCATCGCGCCGTCTATCAGCGTCTCGTCACCGGTCCGCCACAGCCGCTGGCCCAGCGCCCGGGAGCCCGGCGCCAGCACCTTCTCGTTGAAATCATCGAAATAGTATTTGTTGACCAGCCAGCGGTAGGGCATCGCGAATCTCGCGGCCAGCTGCGCCGGTATGTCCGGACGCCGCAGATACAGATACCAGGCCAGCGCCACGCCCATGACCGCGAGCAGGAATGGCGGCGCCAGCAGTCCGTGGATAAGGAAATACGCCGGCGTGGTGCCGTGTTTTCCGAGCTCCGCCAGCACATCATGGCTGGGCAGGACCTGGATCGCACCCTCAAAATAGTCCTTGAACAGGATCACTTCCTCGGTCAGCCAGCCGACCACCAGCGAGGGGATCGCCAGCAGGATCAGCGGCAGCGTGACCACCCAGGGACTCTCGTGCAGATGCGCGCGTGCATGGGCGTCCATCCGCTCGTCGCCATGGAACACCATGAACATCATGCGGAAGGTATAGAGCGCGGTGACGAATACCCCCGACAAGACGCAGACATAGGCGTAACCGGCGCCCGGTATCGAAGCGAAATGGACCGCCTCGATGATCGCGTCCTTGGAGAAAAACCCCGAGGTCCCCGGGAACCCGATCAGCGCCAGCGAACCGATCAGTGCTGTCCAGTAGGTGATCGGCATGTATTTGCGCAAGCCGCCCATCTTGCGCATGTCCTGCTCGTGATGCATCGCGATGATCACCGACCCGGCGGCCAGGAACAGCAGCGCCTTGAAGAACGCGTGGGTCATCAGATGGAAGATGCCGGCAGCGTGGGCCGAGACCCCCAGCGCCACGGTCATATAGCCGAGCTGGGACAAGGTCGAATAGGCCACCACGCGCTTGATGTCGTTCTGCACCAGGCCCAGCAGGCCCATAAACAGCGCCGTCGTCGCACCGATCACCAGCACCACGCTGAGCGCGGTCAGCGATAACTCAAACAGGGGCGACATCCGCGCCACCATGAAGATCCCGGCCGTGACCATCGTGGCCGCATGGATCAGCGCGGAGATCGGCGTCGGGCCCTCCATGGAGTCCGGAAGCCAGACGTGCAGCGGCACCTGGGCCGACTTGCCCATGGCGCCGACGAATAACAGGATGCAGACCAGACTCAGCGCCGACCACGGGCGGCCGTCGAACACTTCGATGGTGGACGATTGCAGACCCGGTGCAGCCGCAAACACCTCCTGGTAATCAAGGCTGCCGGTGAAATACAGCACGGCGGCGATGCCGAGCAGAAAGCCAAAATCACCGACGCGGTTGACCAGAAAGGCCTTGAGGTTCGCGTGCACCGCAGAGGGCCGCTTGAACCAGAATCCGATCAGCAGGTAGGAAACGACGCCCACCGCTTCCCAGCCAAAAAACAGCTGCAGGAAATTGTTCGACATCACCAGCATCAGCATGGCGAAGGTGAACAGGGAGATATATGCGAAAAAGCGCTGGTAGCCCGGATCATCTTTCATATAGCCGATGGTGTAGATGTGCACCATCAACGAGACGAAAGTGACTACGGTCATCATCAGCGCCGACAAACGGTCGACCAGGAAACCGACCTCCATCCGCACGCCGCCGCTGATCCCCCACACATAGACGGTGTCGTTGAAAGTCTCGATAGTGCCGTCGAGCAGCCCCATCAGCACATATGCGGAAAGACCGAAGGACAGGGCGACGCCGAGGATGGTCACGGTGTGGGCACCGGTGCGGCCGACGAGTCGGCCGGCAAGACCGGCCATGACCGCGGCCAGCAGCGGTGCCAGGACGATGCTCAGATACAGCGACTCCATGCTCATCCTTTCATGCTGTCGAGGCTCTCGACGTCGATGTTCTTGCGGCTGCGGAACAGCACCACAAGGATGGCCAGACCGATTGCGGATTCCGCCGCCGCGACCGTGAGGATAAAAAACACGAATATCTGACCCGCGGCATCCCCGAGGAAGCGCGATAGCGTAATGAAGTTGAAATTGACCGCCAGCAGCATCAGTTCGATGCACATCAGCAGCAGGATCACGTTTTTCCGGTTTAGGAATATGCCCGCGATACTGAGGATAAACAGCAGGCTGGACAGGGTCAGATAATGCGCAACGGTGATCATGAATCCCCGTCCGATTCCATGCTCACGATCCGCACCCTGTCTTCGCGACGCACCGCAACCTGCCGTGCAACATCCTGAACTTTCAGACCGGGCCGCCGGCGCATCGTCAGGCTGATGGCGGCGACGATCGCGACCAACAGGATGATGGCCGCCAGTTCGAACGGATACACATAGACCGTATACAGCTGGCTGCCGAGGGCCTCCGTGTTGCTGAAATCAGCAGCTGCCCGCGGCGGGGCCTGGAGGAAATTCATCTCCTGAGTCCGCGCCCAGACCACATATCCGAGCATGCCCACGATCAGCATCACCAGACCGATACCGAGCGGCGCGTAGCGCGTGAATCCGGCCCGGGTCCGCTCTACGTTGACGTCGAGCATCATCACCACGAACAGGAACAGCACCATCACCGCGCCGACATAGACCAGCACCAGCACGATGGCGAGGAACTCGGCTTCGAGCAGCATCCACAGGAAAGCGCTGGTGACGAAAGCCAACACCAGTGACATGGCTGAATGCACCGGGTTGCGCGCGATGATCACGCCGATCCCGGCGAGTATCAGCACGGTTCCGAAGAAGTAGAAAATCAATGCTTCCATCACAACAGACCCATCAGCGATATGCCGCGTCCGCCGCCTTGTCGACCGCGATCATGGCTTCGAATCGGTCACCGACGGCCAGCAACTTGTCTTTGGTCATGATGTTCTCGCCACGGCTCTCCATATGGTATTCGTGGATGCGGGTCTCGACGATCGCGTCCACCGGGCAGGCCTCCTCGCAGAAACCGCAGTAGATACACTTGAACAAATCGATATCGTAGCGGGTGGTGCGGCGAGTACCGTCCTCGGCCACGTCACTCTCGATGGTGATGGCCAGAGCCGGGCAAACCGCCTCGCACAACTTGCAGGCGATGCATCGCTCCTCGCCGTTGGCGTAACGGCGCAGGGCATGCAGCCCGCGGAAACGCGGCGACTGTGGCGTCTTCTCCTCCGGATACATGATCGTGACCTTGGTCACGAACAGATTGCGCAGGGTCAGACTGAGACCGCGCAATAACTCAGTGAGGAAAAACGTCCTTAACAGACTCTTGATCACTCTGCCATCACCATTTAATCGAACCAGGGCCCGACCTTGAAAGCCACCAGCACGCCCTCCACCACCAGCCAGACGATGGTGATGGGGATAAATACCTTCCACCCCAGGCGCATGATCTGGTCGTAGCGATAACGTGGGAAGGTCGCCCTGAACCAGAGAAAACAGAACAGGAAAAAAGACAGCTTGAGCGCGAACCAGAAGAAGCTGCTGGCTCCGAGGAAGGTATCGCCGATCACCGGCAAGCCCTGGAATGGCGACAACCAGCCGCCGAAAAAGAAGATCGTCGTCAGGGCCGCGATCAACACCATATTGGCGTATTCGGCCAGGAAGAACACCGCAAAGGCCATGCCCGAATATTCCACGTGGAAACCGGCCACGATCTCGGATTCGCCTTCGGCTACGTCAATCGGCGCGCGGTTGGTCTCGGCCACGCCAGAGATGAAATAGACAAAAAACAGCGGCAGCAGCGGCAACCAGAACCAGTGCAGCGCACTGCCCGCCTGAGCAGCGATGATGGCGCCAAGATTCAGACTGCCCCCGGCCATCAACACACCGACCAGCGCGAAGCCCATGGCGATTTCATAGGCCACGATCTGAGCCGCCGAGCGCATCGCGCCGAGCAGTGCGTACTTGGAGTTCGAGGCCCAGCCAGCGAGGATCACGCCGTAGACGCCCAGTGAGGTCAGCGCCAACACATACAACACACCCGCGTTGATATCGGCCAACACGAATTCCGGGCTGACCGGGATCACCGCCCAGGTGGCCAGCGCCGGTACGATCGACAATATGGGCGCGATCAAAAACAGGAAGCGACTGGCGCTGGAGGGCACCACGACTTCCTTCACCAGCAGCTTTAGGACATCCGCAAACGGCTGCAGCAGGCCCTTGAAGCCGACCCGATTTGGGCCGATCCGGTTCTGTATGTATCCGATGACCTTGCGCTCGGCGTAGGTCAGATAAGCCACCGTCAGGATCAGCGGTAACAGCATCAGCGCGATCTTGGTGGTGATCTGCACCGGCGCTGGCAGCGCGGTCCAGAGATTGACCATCATCTCAATCATGAGCTGTCCCGCCGACGCGCAGTCTGTCCTTCGGTGGTCGCCTGCAGCGGCGCCGAACGGCGCACCAGCGGATCGATGGCATACATCGGCACGTAGTCGAGGACCCGCTCAGCAGCACCTGCTGGCAGTTCTCTATCAAGCTCGGGCTTCGTGCCGGCGGGCTCGGGACGCCCGACCATCGCCAGCAGTTCATCCCGGATCGCGACGCTGTCGTCGTAGTCAAATCCGTCCATGCCGGCCAGGTTGCCCAGCACACGCAGGATCTTCCACGCCGGACGAGACTCACCCAGTGGCCGCGCCACGCCGTCGAAACTCTGCCAGCGACCCTCGCCGTTGACATAGCTGCCGGAGGTCTCGGCAAAGGTGCCCATCGGCAACAACACGTGGGCGTAGCTGCGCATGGCCTCGCTGGCAAACGGCGTCACACAAGCCACAAAGCGTGCCTCGGCCAACACCTCCAGCACCTGGGCCCCCGCTGTCGTATCCAGTTCCGGTTCCAAACCGAGCATCAGGTATGCACGTAACGGCTGCGCCAGCATCGCGGCGGCGTCGAGTCCGGGCTTGCCCCGTCGGCCGCCGCCGGCCTCGCGATGGGGCAGGAG
>JBATKC010000036.1:0-12853 GCA_049669065.1 Gammaproteobacteria bacterium | reverse complement strand
GTGTGCCGCAAGACCATACCGTATTGAATACCACTGATATTGACGGGCACCTGACGCTGGTCGGATTGATCGGACTCATCGACCCGCCGCGCGCGGAGGCGATCGACGCGGTCGCCGAGTGTCACGCAGCCGGCATCAGGGTAAAGATGATCACGGGCGATCATGCTGCGACCGCCCGTGCCATTGCCGGGCGCATCGGTCTGAAGAACACTGAGCGCGTTCTGACCGGCGCCGATCTCGAGGAGATGGACGACGCCGCACTCTCCGAGGTGGTGGACGGGATAGATATCTATGCCCGCACCTCGCCCAGGCACAAGCTGCGCCTGGTCACAGCGCTGCAGTCGCGTGGTCTGACTGTGGCCATGACGGGTGACGGCGTGAACGATGCGCCGGCACTCAAACGTGCCGACGCCGGGATCGCGATGGGGATCAAGGGCAGCGAGGCAGCCAAGGAGGCAGCAGAGTTGGTGTTGGCGGATGACAACTTCGCCTCGATCGCGGCCGCGGTGCGCGAGGGGCGCACGGTCTATGACAACATCAAGAAGGTCATCAGCTGGACGCTGCCGACCAATGCAGGGGAGGCGCTGACGATCGTTGTGGCGCTCTTCGCGGGTCACGCGCTGCCAATCACGGCGGTGCAGATTTTGTGGGTCAATCTCGTCACTGCGATCACGCTAGGGCTGGCGCTCGCCTTCGAGCCCAGCGAACCCGGCACCATGCGCAGACCGCCCCGTCCCCGCGACGAACCCTTGCTCAAGGGCGAATTGATCTGGCACATCGTGCTCGTCTCGGGGCTGTTCCTCGGTGCGGTTTACGGCATGCACACCTATGCCATCGACCGTGGCTACGAGCCGGCGCTGGCCCAGACGCTGGCGCTCAACACCTTGGTGGTCCTCGAAATATTCCACCTCTTTTTTATCCGTAACATCCATGGCACCTCGCTGACCTGGGCTGCAGCGCGCGGCACGCCAGTTGTCTGGGCCTGCGTGATCGCGGTGACCGGGGCGCAATTCGTCATCACTTATGCACCGCCTCTACAGGCAGTGTTCGGTACGCAGGCGGTACCTCTCCGCGACGGCTTGCTTGTCGTCGCCGTTGGCGCCGTTTTCTTCGCCCTCATCGAGACAGAGAAGCAGATGCGCCTGGCGTTCCGTCGCCCGTCGATGACCGAAGGGGGTTAGCAGCGTTGGATGACAAGCACATTGGCGCAGGCCTCTTCGGGTTGAAGAGCGGCTATTCCCTAGTGACGGCGATAAGGCAGCTGTACGTGGTTTCTGGGTCTAGGGCGAACACACCGGCCAATCTGCTGGCTTGTCGTGAGCTCGCGAATGCAAATCTGAAATCACACTCGCGTCGCCAGCGGAGCGGTCGTGATCAGCCAATCGCGGCCGGAATTCGTTGCTACGCTCCGCATCGGCTTACTGTGCCGGGTCTGTCACTCCGGCAACAGTGGAAGTATGGAGGAATGGAGGCAAAACCCCAATACGAAGCGCTCGCGGTTAGATGCTGTGACCGCGTAACTGCCGGTTTTGAGTGGGCACGGTCGCGACGAATACGAAAAGCTCATGTGTTGCTGAACCACTACACCGAGAGCGGATTTGATGGTTGAGTCTCTCCCAGGCAGCGTTGCGGTGTTCATTGGCGCCGCGGCGGTCATCGCGCTGTGTGGGATCCGGCTGGCCAATTGCGCGGACCGGTTGGCAGACAGAACGGGCTGGGGTGAGGCGCTAATGGGCGGGCTGTTTCTGGCTGGCGTTACCTCGGTGCCAGACTTCGCCGCCACACTGACGGCAGCCGCGGACGGCTACGCCGAGCTGGCTGTGGGTAACATCCTGGGCAGCATGGCAGTGAATCTGGCATTTCTGGCCGTGGGGGATCTCACCTACCGAAGAGCCAATCTCGAGCACGCGGCCGCCTCATCCGGCAACCTGATCCAGGCGGGTCTATTCATCGTGCTCCTGACCATTCCCCTGCTGGCGATGCTGACTCCGACCTTCGCCGTACTCGGCGTGCATCCCGCGACACCCGTGCTGCTGGTGGCTTACCTCTTCGGCTACCACCTGGTCCGACGGGATCTCGACACCCCCATGTGGCAGCCCAGGCAAACTGCGCAAACTGTGGCGGACGAGCCCGACGGGCAGCGATCCCGCAGCCGGACGCTTTCTGGCCTGTGGTTCCAGTTCGCCTTAATGGCGTCGCTTACCGGTGCGGCCGGCTGGCTGCTGATGAGCTCGGCGGAAATCCTGGTCGAAAGGACGCCGCTGTCCCAGACCCTCGTCGGTACACTGCTCACCGCCGTATTCACGTCGCTGCCTGAGCTGGTGACCACGCTCGCCGCGATCCGCTATGGTGCGCTCACTCTGGCGGTGGGGAACATTCTCGGCACGAATTGCTTTAACGTCCTGGTCATCGCCGCTGCCGACGTTACGTACCGGGGTGGATCCATCTACCACGCCATCACGAGTCAGCAGTTGGTCTGGAGCGTGATCGCTATTTTGCTTACCGGAATACTGCTGCTAGGAATGCTGCGGCGGGAGCGTTACGGCATTGCGCGGATGGGATTGGAAAGCTTCCTCGTACTCGTAGTCTACGTGGGGGCGGCGATGAGCGTGGTGCTGTTGTAGACATGCGTCTTCCCGATGACTGTAATGACAGGGTATTCAATACCCGGCCGGATCGGACGGGGTCGGGCCCGGCCAAGTGAAAGATCTGAGCTTTCTTCCCAGAGGTTTTGTATGGACCGCTCAGCGCTCAATTCTTGCGTATCGAGTCGGCTTTCAGGTCGTCCGCAGACGGCTCGAGGCGCAAAGATGACGGCGGAATTCGCCCCTGAAGCTGACCGACTGGCCGGCCGGCGCAATGCTTGGTCCCGATACCTTGACCAGGCGTAATCCGCGGGATCAATCTCCATGCCGGCGCGGACCGGATTGAGCTGAATCTCTATTTAATGCTGACCACCGGGGGCCAGATGCGTGGTCCTACCCGCGATCCAGCATGTGACTCCCGGCTGACGCCCGCTGGCAGGTCCGGGCCTTGGCCTGGGTGATCTTCAGGTACATCCGCCGTCGCGACCAATCGACGCTCTCGATCCAGGTCACCGGTATTAGCTTGTCGCTGCCGGGTAGCCAGTCGCGCGTATCCACGACCAGAAAACGCACGACGAGGCCGTCGGAGTCCACCAGGAAATCCGCCGCTTGTCCTACCGGACCATCCTTGGCGTGGACGATGAAGCCGGTGACCTTCGTGATGACATGCAGGATAGCGTCGTGGGGATCCTCCGGGATGGGCAGCATGACCGGGATGCCTTCCACCGCCAGTTCGGCGGCAGCGGCATCCGCCGCCGAGAGACCGATCTTCAATCGGCGTGCCTCGGTGTCGTATTCCTGGATCGTGCCGGCCGGGATCAGCCGCACGCCGCTGGACGTATCGACGATCAGGGTGGTGATCAAGTCGGTGCCGGTATTGGCATAGGCGTCGACCAGCCGACCGATCGAAGTGCCGTCGGTGCCAAGGACTTCGGCTCCCTGCATGCCGATCGCGCTGTATAGCATGGTCAGTCCCCCTGGCGGTCGCTGCCGCCTTCTAGCCGCCGAAGTCGTCGAAGTAGATGTTCTCCGGGTCGACGCCCAGACTGTCGAGCATCCGGAAGCAGGCCGACATCATAGCCGGCGGGCCGCACAGGTAGTACTCGATATCCTCCGGTGCCTTGTGGTCGGCGAGATAGTTATCCAGCAGCGCCTGATGCACAAAACCCGTCATTCCCGTCCAGTTGTCCTCGGGTAACGGATCCGAGAGCACCAGATGCCAGTCGAATTTCTCGTTGTCAGCGGCGATCCTGTCGAACTCGTCTGTGTAGAACGCCTCTCGGAGACTGCGCGCGCCGTACCAGAAGCTGGCCTTGCGGGTCGTGTGGACCGTCTTGAACTGATGGAACACATGCGAGCGCATCGGCGCCATGCCGGCACCGCCGCCGATGAACACCATCTCCTTGTCCGTGTCCTGGACGTGGAACTCGCCATAGGGGCCGGAGATCCTCATTCGGTCCTCGGGCTTGCAGTTGAAGATATACGACGAGACCTTCCCCGGCGGAGCGTTGGGAGCCTCGGGCGGGGGCGAGGCAATGCGCACATTGAGCTTGATGATGCCCGTCTCCGCCGGGTAGTTAGCCATGGAGTACGCGCGTGTCACCGGTTCCTTGACCTCGGAAACGTAGCGCCACATATCGTACTCGTCCCAGTCGCCCCGGTACTGTTCCTCGATATCGAAGTCCTTGTAGGCCGCAGTGTGGGGCGGCGCTTCGACCACGATGTATCCACCGGCCGCAAAAGGCACGTGCTGCCCCGGCGGCAATTCGAGGATCAACTCCTTGATGAAGGTCGAGACATTGTCGTTCGACTTCACGGTGCAGTCCCATTCGGCGATCGAGAGGATTTCCTTTGGCACCTCGACGGCCACGTCCTGGCGGAGCCGGACCATGCAGGCGAGTCGTTCACCTCCCCGTGCCTGGGCCCGGGTGATATGCGACTGCTCCGCCGGCGTGAGCGCGCCGCCGCCTTCCGTGACCTTGACCCGGCACATGCCGCAGGTCGCCTGACCGCCGCAGGCGGCCGGGACGAGTATGTTGTTGTTCCTCAGCGCGTTAAGCAGCGAGCCGCCGCGGCCGGCTTCGATCGTATTGGCGTGGTCGTCGTTGATCGTGATCTTCACTTCGCCCGTCCCGATCACCAGCCTGCGAGTGACGAGCAGGACGACGACCAGCAGCAGAATATATCCCGCAAACATCGATCCGCTGACCAGGATAAGATTCATACCGGCGACCTCAGATGTTGATGCCGCTGAAAGCCATGAAACCGATCGCCATAATCCCTATCAGCCCGAAGGTGATGCCTACCCCGCGCAGCGGCGCGGGCACGATCGAATAGACCATCCGCTCCCTGAGCGCGGCCAGCGCGACGATCGCCAGCAGCCAGCCGATGCCCGAGCCGAAGGCGAAGGCCGTGCCCTCCGCCAGCGTGTAGTCGCGGTTTACCATGAACAGCGAGCCGCCGAGGATCGCGCAGTTGACCGCGATCAGCGGTAGGAACACGCCGAGGGCGTTGAACAGAGCCGGCAGGTAGCGATCCATGACGATCTCCACGATCTGGACCAGAGCGGCGATCGTGCCGATAAAGCAAAGGAAGTTGAGGAAGCTCAAGTCGGTCGCCGCCAGGTCTTCGCTCAGCCAGGTCAACGCGCCGCGACTCAACAGATGGTTGTAGACGAGATTGTTCAGCGGAACCGTGATGACCAGCACGAAGGTCACGGCGACGCCCAGACCGATGGCGGTCTCGACCCGCTTGGATACGGCGACGAAGGAACACATCCCGAGGAACAGGGCCAGGGCCATGTTGTCGATGAAGATCGCCCGGACGATGATATTGAGATAATGCTCCATGCCTTACACCTCCTCGACCTGATCGGTCTTCCAGGCGCGGAGTAGCCAGATCAGCAGCATGATCACGAAGAACGCGCCCGCCGGCGAACTCAGCAACCCCACGGGATGGAACCAGCCGCCGTCCTCAACCGTCGGCAGGATCTTGTGGCCGAACAGAGCGCCGGCGCCGAACAGTTCGCGGATGAAGGCCACGGTGACGAGCACCAGAGCATAGCCGAGGCCATTGCCGACGCCGTCGAGCAGACTAACCCCGGGTTTGTTCTGGGAAGCGAAGGCTTCTGCGCGACCCAGCACGATGCAGTTTGTGATGATCAAACCCACGTACACCGAGAGCTCGGACGACAGGGCGGGGAAGAAGGTCCTCAGGATCTGGTCGGCGACGATGACCAGAGAAGCCACGATCACCAGATAGATGATGATGCGGACGTTCTCGGGTACGAAGTTGCGGATGGCGGAGATGCTGGTGTTGGAGATGGCCAGCACGGCGGCCGTCGCCATACCCATCGCGAGCGCGTTCTCCATCGCGGTACTGATGGCGAGCGCGGGGCAGATGCCCAGCATCTGAAAGACGACCGGATTTCGCTCGAGGAGCGGATCGACCAGGGATTTCACGGGGCGCTCGGCCATGAGTCTAGGGTGCTCCTCCGCTGCCGCTGTCGCTACCACCCGCCGCCAGCTGTGCACGATACTCGGCCAGGAACGGTTTGAAGGCATCCGGGCCCAGCCAGAAGTTGATCATGTTCTGGACGCCGGCCGTCGTCACCGATGCCCGCGACACCATATCCACGACGTAGGGGTCTTCCTTCGCCGGCGGCGCGTCGGCGATCAGCCTGAGCGCGACGTCGCCGGATTGGTCGAAGACTCGGCGGCCCGGCCAGTTGCTGCGCCATTTCGTGCGAGTGATCCGCCCCCCGAGCGTCGGGGTCTCCTGATGCTCGTAGAACACGATCTGGCGCACGGTATTGAGGTCGGGCTCAAGGGACAGGAAACCGTATATCTGCCCGCCGTAGCCCTGCCCATGGATCGGTATCAGGATCTGGTCGAGTTGTCCGTCGTCTCCCAGGCGTTCGTAGACGATCGCGAAGTCGGGGATGCGGCGGACGCCCGCGTCGTTTGCCGGGGCGACGAACGACTGGGTCGGGTCATTCGCGGCCTCGCGCTGATCGAACAGCCGGGCTTCGATCGAGTCGTCGAACTCCCGCGTTTCCATGTTGACGGCCCGGGGTCGGATCGCCGCGAAGCGCTCCAGGATCTCCGCTTTCTCGAGCGGCTCGTCGGCCTCGGCCAGCTCCGTCAGCCGCAGGATATCAAGCATGCGGGCGATCGCGGCATCCGCCCGCTGACGCTCATCCAGGGCGACGAAGGTGCCGGCCACGACCATGCTGCAGACCGTGCAGACGGCCAGGGTAAAGAGCACGGTGTAGGCTGCGCTATTCCGATCCATAGCGGACCTTCCTGCGCTTGATGTTCGCCTCGATCACGAAGTGATCGATCAGGGGGGCGAACAGACTCATGAAAAGCAGTGCGATCGCGGTGCCGTCGAGCTGCACGGGATTGAGGACACGCACGACGATGACGAAGGCGCCCGCCGCGAACCCGTAGATCAGCCGGCCGGTCCGGGTATGCGCGGCCGTCACCGCGTCCGTGACGATAAAGGCGAGCCCGAAAGCCCAGCCACCGAGGACCATGTGCCAGTGGAAGGGCACGCCGAACATGGCATTGGTGCCTGACTCGCCCTGGAATAGCAGCGAGGCCAGGAACGAGCCGGCGACGAAGCCGACCACGATGCGCCATGACACCAGCCGGGCCAGCAGCAGCACACCCAGCCCGATGAGACAGAACAGGGTCGACGAGACGCCCAGTGGGCCGGGCGAGAGTCCGATGAAGGCGCTCGTCCAGTCCACGCTCTCGAGGCCCGCCATCCCCTGCTCGTCCACGATGTCGATCAGCATTGGGGTGTCTTGGTTGACGGGCACCCAGACGGCTTCGCCGGAAAGGGAATTCGGATAGGACACGTAGAGGAAGGCCCAGGCGAGCAGCACCGGGTGGACCACGTTGCGGCCGGTGCCGCCGAAGATCTCCCTGCCGACGATGATGCCGAAGGCCATGGAGATGGCGGCCTGCCAGGCCGGCGTGGTCGGCGGCAGGATCAGGGCAAACAGCAGCGCGAAGATCCATGTTCCCGGCTGCAGGTCGTCGCGGCGGATGACCGCAAAAAGCAGCTCGGCCAGACGCGCGGTGACATAGACGGCGACCAGCAGCGGCAGGAAATAGAGCGCGCCGTGGGTGAGGCAGGCAAGGAAGCTCCCGGGATCGAAGCCGAGACCCAGCATCTGCATGACAGCGGTCTGCCAGTTTTCCAGCGGCTGCGCGCCGCCGGCCCGGGCCAGATGGATCTGCAGTCCTGTGTTGTAGAGGCCGAATAGGATCAGCGGCGCGAGCGCCACCAGGTAGACCGCGAAGACGCGGCGGACACTGATGGCATCGCGGATGTGCGCCGCGCGCTGAGTGACCCGGTCACTGCCGGTGGCGAGCGCATGGAAGGCGGCGCGGATCGGGCCAAGCGCCTGTTCCTTCGTGGCGCGCAGCGTGCGGGTATCATCCGGGTTGCGTTTCCCTACCGGCACCTCAGCCCTCCTTTGCGATCTGCATCAGCATGAGCCGCAACGCGCGCTGCCAGTCGTTCTTGCCCGCATCCACGAATGTGCACAGGGCGAGGTCCTCTTCCGCCAGCTCGAGGCAACCAAGGCGTTCCGCCCGCACAGCGTCGCGGGCGGCAAGTGCCCGTAAGAGCGGCACGGGCAGCAGATCCAGCGGCATGATGTCTTCGTAGGCTCCGAGCGGGATCATGGCGCGCTGAGCGCCGTGGGCCGTCGTGTCGAACTCGTAGACCTTGCGTTTGAAGAAGGCGGACATATAGGCGCCGGTCACCGTGAAGACGTCGAAGCCCAGCCGGGCCCAGGCCGGCTGGATGCGACCGCCGCCCTCGAGCAGAGCAGTCACCTGAAGGTCGTGGCGGCCCAGGAAGCCCGTCTCCTCGGTGCCCGCCGGATGGCCAGACAGCACGGATCCGGTGATGATGCGCATCTCGCCGTCGTCGAGCTCGCCCTCGGTCAGGTTGAGCGTCGACGCACCGAGTCGGGATTTGAGCAGTCTGGGCTTTCGGACGCCTGGACCCGCCAGGGAGATCACCCGCTCGACGAACAGCTCTCCGTGCGCGAACAGCCGCCCGATCATCACGACGTCGATGGCGGAGAGGTGCCAGACCCGCTTGTTGGCGTCAACCGGATCGAGGAGATGGATATGCGTACCCGGCAGGCCGGCGGGATGCGGGCCAGCGAACTCCTCGACGCTGAGGCGCTCGAGATGCTTCGGCGTCAGCGAACTGTCGGCCGCCTTGCAAAACCAGATTGGACCGCCGGTCAGCCGGGGCAGGATCTCGAGGCCGCGATTCAGGTCATCCTCCAGCCCCTCAAGCTGGATCTCGACAGGCGGGGCATGTGGCTCCGTGGTTATCGCCGTGACGAAGATCGACGACGGCACCGCATCGATGGCGGGTACGCGATTGAAGGGCCGGGTCCGGAAAGACGTCCAGAGCCCGGACTCGATCAGCAGGTCACGGATCTCCTGATCACTCAGCTGTCCGGCCTTCCGGCCCGTGTAGCTGTCGAAGGCCTTGGTGGAATCGTTGTCGTGATCGATGCGCACGACCACTGAGCGCAGACGGCGGCGCTCGGCGCGCGGCGCCGACAGGACCGTACCGCTGGCTGGAGCACACAGTCGGATGCCGTGATGCAGGGCATCCGAGATGAGCAGGTCCCCGCGCCGGACTGTCTGCCCCGGCTCGACCCGGACGCGCGGCCGCATCTCCCTGAAGTCGCGTCCGAGGACGGCGACCCGCGAGACTTTCTTCGAATCGATGCGGCTGGTTTCCGGCGCACCGGATAGCGGTACGTCGAGGCCCTTCCTGATGACATGTCGCGCCATGCGTTCCCGCCGATCTCTCCCCGAGGTGTTCGCACTAAATTAATAGATCATTCGGAGCCCTGCCACCGAGGATAACCGAAACGATCGCGGGGCTCTCGCGGCCGTGCCCCCTGTCCCGGGAGACGGTTCGCGGACGGATCCGCAGGCCAGTCCATGGGGTCAGGGCAAGAGCCGGCACAAGTTCTTGCTCTCACCCTGTAGTCTGCAAGGTGATTACTCTGATCCCAACAATCAGAACTAGTTTTTACACTGACCCCAAAAATCAGGTACCCGGCGCCAGCTCCCGGGCTGTCGCCCGTTGCTCCGACCACTGCAGGACCGCGACCGTCAGAGCCGGCAGCATCGTAAGCGAGACGATCGCTGCGCCCGGGTGACCTTATCCCCGATATCCGGTCCATGAAATCACTAGGATTTCCCTGTATTTTGGTATCCGCTGTATTAAGGGCATGATTTTCCGGGGCGTTGCCTTCGATCATGATACGTTCGCCACTCTGTCGTCGTCAGCCGGCACCGGCAACAATGCTTCGATGTCCTCGACCGTTGTGGCTTTCGGCAGCTCGGTGAACACCGTCTTCAGATACACGAAGGGGTCGATGCCATTGGCCTTGGCCGTCTCAATGAGACTATAAAGATTAGCGCTGGCATGTGCGCCGGCAACCGAATCACAAAATAAGAAATTTTTTCTGCCTACTACGAAGGGCCGGATGGCATTCTCGGTCAGGTTGTTGTCCATCCGCAGCCGGTTGTCTTCGACAAATACCGTCAGCTTGTCCCACTGCTTGTGGGCATAGTTCGTGGCCTTGCCCAGTGCCGACTGCGGTGGCACCAGCGGAATATGGGTGTCGAGCCACTGGCGGAACTCGGCCAGTCGCGTTGCCGAGCGTGCCTGCCGGGCACGCTGCCGATCCGCCGGTGACAGTGCTTTGAGTTCGCGCTCGATCCGGTACAGCGCCTGGATCTGCTTCAGGGCAGTCGTCGCCAGGGACTGGCGCCGTCTGGCCCGGCTCACTACCCGCTGGGCATTCAAGGCCTCGTCAAACTTGCGCCGCACGTGCGCCCAGCAACCGACCGCGGTGAGGCCGTGTGCATCGCAGACTTTTTTGTAAGCGTCGTAACCGTCGGTCTGCAGATAACCGGAAAAGCCTTCCAATAACCGCATCGGCACCGGCTGACTGAGTGACGGATCATAATCGCAGAGCACAAGCGGGTTGGCCGGCGGTCCGCCGCGCTGAACCCACAGGTACGACTGGCCTTGCGGCCGGCGACCTGGTTCCTTCAGCACCTGCAGCCGGGTCTCGTCCATGCTGACGATGTCATAGCCCAGTATCCGGTCTCGGAGCAGGTTGATCAGTGGCTGGACCAGCTCACCGGCGCGGACCATCCAGTGCGCCAGGGTCGAGCGTGGCAGTTCCACGCCAATACGCTGCAGCTTCTTCTCCTGCCGGTACAGCGGCATCGCATCGACATACTTGGCCACGGCAACATGGGCCAGGGTGCCGGCCGAGGCCAGGCTCTTCGGAATCGGCTGGGGCGGCGAGCCCCGCTATGACAGAGCCTGGGAGAAACAGATACGACAGGAGAGTCGATGTATGCCGTATATAGTGGTCAGCAACCAGTATCACCCATATCAACGCTAACGCTGGAAAGAACCACTCTATATCAGTCGATTCGGTCACGAGCGGCTTCTGCACCTGGTCGCGACAGGTTTAACCATCCAATGTCACCGGTGTCAAGAATCCCTCCGGCTTGACCGCGAGTACCGAGCAATCTATCTGGTGCAGTATTGTCTCAGCGGTATTGCCAATGATGAATCCAGGGACGCCGGTGCGCGCCACGGTCCCCATGACGATGCAGTCGATCTTGAGCCTTTTGACAAGTTCCGGAATCACTCGGCGCGCCGATCCCTTCAATAGGTGCAGTTGAGGTCTGATGTAGTCCACGGCGTCCTGCCCCCCCAGTTTCGCGACCGACTCTTGCAACAGCGCATCCAGGAGCTCGGCGTGACGCCGGTGAACCTGCTCTACGTAGGCGTCAACCTCTGCTTCCGGCCGGCTCATGAAGCCACTGTGGCGCAGTGCGTCCTCGCCGAACGCCTCCCACGCATGTACGACGTGCAACTCCGCGAACTCCGACACGGCCAGAGACCCAGCCAGCTCCATGACCAATCCGTTCAGTGCCCGGCGAGTCTGTAGCTCGGTGGGCGGATAATCGTCCTCGACATCCACTGCAGCCAGGATGCGCTGGTAAGGTTCCTGCGTCTCCGGCTTGACCAGCCAGACTGGACACGGACATTTGCGCAGCAGATGCATGTCGTCACCGGAGAAAAGCCGGTCTAGCCAGCGCGGCGATTCAGGACACTTGATCACTAGATCGTGTTCGCTGCGTATCACCTCACGGGTGATTTCGAGGAACGAGGTACCCACAAGCACCTTGGTGTTCATCCTTACCCGCGCGCGGTAAGGCTCGATCAAGGTGTCAAGCCGCTGGGCCTCTGTGTCTGTCAATCTTGCCTGGGCGTCGCCCGGGTCAGTGCCACCGTCAGAGATTTTGATACCCGCCGGCACGCGCTCGATAACTGTGGCGACTGTCACGCTTGCCTGATTATTCTCTGCCAATGCCACAGCACGCTCGATGGCACACTGGCTAGTTGCCTGCCGTTCCATCATGCAAAGAATGTTCTTGAATCGCTTCATTTCACCCTGCTCCTTTCACAACATATCATCACTCATCAAGCGCGACCGGCGTTACGAATCCGTCCGGCTTGATCGCCAGCACCGAGCAATCGATCTGCTCAAGAATGGTCTCAGCAGTATTGCCCATGATGAACCCGCGGACGCCGGTGCGCGCAACGGTACCCATGACGATGCAATCGACTGCCAGTTCTTTAGCGAGTGCCGGAACCTCTTTGCGTGCAGATCCTTTCACCAGACGCGTTATAGGCTTCAAATAGTCCAGGGCGTCGCGTGCGGCATTGCTTTTGGTCTTGATACTCCGCATCAATGCGTCAAGTAGACGCTGTTGTTGCCGCCGCTCCTGTTCAACGTTGGAGGCAAACTGGTCTCTTGACACATCCGATGAGAACACAAGGCCATCGACCAACTCTGTCATCGAAGTCCAGGCATGCACAACATGCAGATCTGCCAATTCCGATAGAGCGAGAGAGGCCGCCATTTCCAGTATCTGCACATTCAACAGGTGACGGGTCTTTAGTTCGCGCGGCGGATAAAATTCGTCCACATCCACAGCCGCCAGAATGCGTTTATAGGATCTCGGTGCGTGAGGTTTGATAAACCAGACCGGGCACGGGCATTTTCGTAGTAGATGCATATCGTCACCGGCGAAAAGGCGGTCCAGCCAGCTCGGCGATTCAGGGCACTTGATCACTAGGTCATGCCCGTTGCGCAGCACCTCGCGGATCACCTCGAGAAAGGA
>JBATKC010000035.1:0-7963 GCA_049669065.1 Gammaproteobacteria bacterium | reverse complement strand
CGTATGAGCGACAAGTTCTTCGACCTCACCGATACGCAGAGCGGGACCAGCTCCAGCCTTGCCGTCAGCGAAGGTTCAATCGGCCCGGCAGTGATCGATATCGGGCGGCTATATCGGGATCACGGCGTATTCACTTTTGATCCCGGGTTCGTTGCCACCGCCAGCTGCGAGAGCAAGATCACCTTTATTGAGGGCGAGAAGGGGGTATTGCTGTACCGCGGCTACCCGGTGGAGCAACTGGCGGCCAACAGCAGCTTCCTGGAGGTCGCTTACCTGCTGCTTGACGGAGAGCTGCCGACGGCCGTCGAACAGGACGATTTCGCGAATTCGATCATGCATCACACGATGATCAATGAGACCCTGCTGCGCTTTTTTAACGGATTCCATTTCAACGCCCACCCGATGGCAATGGTATCCGGCGTGGTCGGTTCCATGTCTGCGTTCTATCACGACTCCATGGATATCAATAACCCGGGCCATCGTGAGATCTTTGCTCATCGGATCATCGCCAAGATGCCCACCATCGCGGCGGCCGCTTACAAACACTCGGTCGGACAGCCCTTTATCTATCCACGCAACGATCTGGACTATTGCAGCAATCTGCTGAATATGTTCTTTGCCGTGCCTTGCGAAGACTACGAAGTGAATCCGGTCGCGGCCGAGGCGCTGGATCTCTTGTTTATCCTGCATGCGGATCACGAGCAGAATTGCAGCACCTCGACGGTGCGCCTGGCCGGCAGTTCGGGCACCAATCCCTATGCGGCGATCGCCGCCGGGGTGTCGGCGCTATGGGGCCCGGCTCACGGTGGTGCCAATGAAGCGGTGCTGAAGATGCTGGAGCAGATCGGCGACACCTCGCAGATCCCGAAATACGTGGCCAGAGCCAAGGACCGCGACGACCCATTCCGGCTGATGGGCTTTGGTCATCGCGTCTACAAGAACTTCGATCCCCGCGCCAAGATTATCCGCGAGATGTGCCATAAGGTGCTCGCGCAGCTGGGCACTACGGATTCACCGATGTTCGAGCTGGCCTTGCGGCTGGAGGAGATCGCGCTGCAGGACGATTACTTCGTCGAGAAGAAGCTCTACCCGAACGTCGATTTCTATTCCGGCATCATCTATCGGGCGCTGGGCATTCCCGTATCCATGTTCACCGTAATGTTCGCGATCGCCCGAGCTGTGGGCTGGGTCGCACACTGGCAGGAGATGACTGCGGATCCGAATACGCGTATCGGTCGGCCGCGCCAGCTGTATACCGGCCCGGCCGCGCGTGACTACGTCGCCGTCAGCCAGCGTGATTGAACGGAAGGTCAGCCTTCGACAAGCAGTGCCCTGAGATCAGGTAATCGAGCACGTTGCATCGGGCGCCCGTCCACCGGGCAGCTCGGCGCTTGCCGCAGGCCGTGCACCGGGAAGACGGTTGCCTCCACCGAGACATCGCCGGCGATAAAGCGGAAGCTGGGTAGCTGCTCGATGCGTTCGGTCGGGTAGCGGATCCGCCGCTCGTTTGTCTCGTAGGGGATGCCCTGGTCCATCAGACGTATGGCCACCGCCTCCGCGGCGTCAGCGAAGACATGCAGGTTGACGTCGCTGTGCTCGGTGATCGCGCCGCTCAACACCGAGCCGACCAGTCGTGGATCAAACTCCCTGAGCATGTCCATGGCCCGTTCGGCGGTCTCACGCAGGGCGCGCAGGCGCGCCGGGTACGCAGCGCCACCGAACAGACGCTGTTGTTCGGTCAGGGCCGCGGCGATCTCATCATTGCCAGGCAGCGCGGTGCGATCCGAGATGCCGAGGCGTTCGGCCGCTTTCCGTTTGGCCAGCAAAAAATCTTTTATACCTTGTTCCCGCATGATCCGCGCAGCCTCCTGAGCGACGCCGTATCTGACTTGCGAGGACCGTTGACTGCGTTTCTTGTGCATCTCTTGCACCCTTATCGCTGGAGGCTGGTTCTAGAATATCGGCGCTTCGTCCTCGGCCGGGCCGTAGGGCGATCCGTTATCGTCTTCTCCCGCTGGCGGTACCTGATCCGCCCGGAAGGTCTCGAATATGGCGTCTACATCAGCGCTGCTCGCGAGCAGACCGGTGCTGGACGAGACGCGCACCGTGACCAGGCCCGATGGCTTTGGTGGTACACGCTCCGGGGCGCCGGCCAGCGCCTGACCCATAAACTTGACCCAGATGGGCAGAGCGGTCCGACCGCCTTCCTCGCGAGCACCCAGCGGCCGCTCCTGATCAAAACCGACCCAGGCGGTCGCCACAAGATCACCATTGAAGCCGCTGAACCAGGCGTCGCGGCGATCGTTGGTGGTACCGGTCTTTCCGGACAAGTCGTCCCGACCCAGTGCCATGGCGCGTCGGCCGGTGCCGCGACGGATCACGTCCCGCATCATGTCCGCCACCAGGTAGGCGTTTTGTCGGCTTATGGCTTGCGGGGCATATTCGATGGCTATATTTTCGTCGTCCATCTCGGGTCGGCGGGACCGGTCCTCCGCTGCGGCCTGCTCGGCGTCGGCGCAGGCCGCGCAAGCGACCAGCGGGTCGGACTGCATGATCACGGTGCCGTCTGCGTCAACGATGCGGTCGATCAGATAGGTGTCGACGCTGAAGCCGCCGTTGGCGAACACTGCATAGGCGTCGGCCAGTTCCATTGGTGTCAGGGTCACACTGCCCAGTGCCAGAGACAGGTCGCGGGGCATCGCGGACTCGGGGATGCCGAACGCGCTGATGTGATCGACTGCATTGCCCACGCCTATCGAGCGGAGTACGCGGATAGAGACCAGATTACGCGATCGCACCAGCGCTTCGCGCAGCCGGGTCGGACCATAAAAACGCTGGCTGTAGTTTTCCGGACGCCAGGTGCTTTCCAGCTGATCATCCTCGAACACGACCGGCGCATCGTTAACTACGGTGGCGGTGGTAAAGCCGTTCTCCAGTGCCGCGGAGTAGATAAAGGGTTTGAAAGAGGAGCCTGGCTGACGCCGTGCCTGAGCGGCCCGATTGTATTTGCTGTCCTCGAAGTCGAAACCGCCGCTCAGCGCGGCCACGGCGCCATCGATCGGGTCCACGGCGACAATGGCCCCCTGAACCGTAGGCACCTGGCTCAGCCGCCAGTCACCGTTCTCCATCGGGCTGACCTCGATGAGGTCGCCTACCGACAGGATGTCCGAGGCACGGGCCGGTTCCGGACCGCGCGTGTTGTCGTCGATAAATTCGCGGGCCCAGCTCAGACCTTCCCAGGGCAATTCCAGGCTGCCATGACCGGGCACCAGGACTTGCGCGGTCTGTTCCTCGAGCGCGGTAACCAGACCGATGTCCATGCCCGGGCCGGCACGATAACCCGCCACCAGCTCAGCCAGGCCCGGCGTCTCGTCCGGACCCGGCATCTCGATGGTTGCCAGCGGACCCCGATAGCCGTGGCGTCGGTCGTACTCCATCAAGCCGTCGCGGAGAGCGGATACGGCAGCCTTCTGCAGGCGGCTGTCCAGGGTCGTCGTGACGACATATCCGGCGGTGTACGCTTCGGGGCCGACGAGGTCCAGCACCTGCCGGCGGATCATCTCCCCCACGTACGGCGCCACGGTGTCTACCGTTGCGCCATGCAAGGTGGACTCCATGGGCTGGGCGGTAGCTTGCTCGAACTGTGCTCTGTCGATGCTGCCTGTCTCGATCATCCGGCGCAGCACATAGGCGCGGCGCTGCCCGGCCCGTTCCGGACTGGCCACCGGATTGTCCCGCGACGGTGCTTTCGGCAGACCGGCTATGGTCGCGGTCTCGGCGAGAGTGAGGGCGTCGACGGTCTTGCCGAAGTACACCTCGGCGGCCGCGCCCACGCCATATGCCCGTTGACCCAGGAAGATCGCGTTCAGGTATAGCGCGATGATCTCCTGCTTGCTCATCTCGCTCTCGATCCGGAGCGCCAGAAATATCTCCCGGACCTTGCGCGATATGGTCTTCTCGCGGCTGAGGAAGAAGTTGCGCGCGACCTGCATGGTGATCGTGCCGCCGCCCTGACGACGCTCCCCGGTCAGCAGCAGAGACGCGGTAGCGCGCACCAGGCCTTGATAGTCGACCCCGGGGTGCTCGAAGAACCGGTCGTCCTCGGCGGCCAGGAATGCATCCACCACGACAGGCGGGATCTGATCAAAAGACAGCGGTATCCGGCGCATCTCGCCATATTCCGCCAACAACCGGCCGTCACGCGTGTAGACTCGCAGCGGAACCTGGAGGCGGACGTCCTGTAGCGACTGCACCGCCGGCAGGCTGGGCAACACATAATAATAGGCGCCCGCGGCCGCTACGGCCGCCGCGGCGCCGAGGATCAGCAGTAACGCAGCCGCAGCATAGAGGGTACGGAATAAGAGCTTCATGCAGAAGTGAGAGGTAGGTTCTTGTTTTGCCGGGGTGGCTTATGCATATTACCACCGAACGTAAAAGGCAAACCCATCGAAAGATGGGGGCGCAAAGCCACCGGTCTAAGGGCTCAGGTCTAGGATAGCGGGGTTGCCGGAATCGACATTTATGCACCAACCCCGGGCACGGGATCAGGCGTCGCGCATGGTTTTTTTGCACCGCGCAAAGCGCCGGGCCGGGTCGGGAACACAGGTTGCATGACAGTTCTTTCCCCACCCTCGAGCGACGGCCGCAGCGGCGGCTGGACCGGAGATCGCAGTCACCTCATGTTTGGAGCGTGAAGGCGGTCACGTTTTGCAGGCTCGGGAATTGCTATACAGAACATTGCATTAGCTAAGACATTATTCTATCTTTCGAAGCCAAGCTGCGGACCTAAAAGGAAATTCATGTGCTTTTCGGTAAGTCTAGTCGACCGCTTATCGGCCTTGACATAACGACTTCGTCGGTCAAGCTGATCGAACTGGGCCGCAGTGGCAGCCAGTTCCGTGTGGAATCCTATGCCGCCGAGGCGACACCGCAGAACGCGGTGAACGAAAAGGCGGTAGTGGATCCTGACTCCGTGGGCGAGGCCATTCGCCGTGCGGTCAAGCGGTCAGGGGCCCGCAGTCGCGAGTGCGCCATCGCGATCAACGGCGATGCGGCGATCACCAAGGTCATCCAGATGCCCTCGTCTTTGTCGGGCAATGAACTGGAGGGACAGGTCGAGCTGCAGGCAGACCAGTACATCCCCTTCCCGATGGAAGAAGTCAGTTACGATTTCGAAGTGCTCGGCAAGTCCGAGCATGATCCGGATATGTTCGATGTGCTGCTGGTGGCTACCCGCAGCGAGAACGTCGAGCAGCGCCAGGCAGCAGTTGAAGCGGCCGGGCTCAAGGCGCAGATCGTCGATGTCGAAGCCTTCGCGCTCGAAAATGCCTGCCGACTTCTTCGGCATCAGATGCCCGAGCACGGCGATAGCCACAATGTGGCAGTCATAGATTTCGGCGCCAGCAGCACGACTTTCTCCGTATTGCGCGATCTCAAGGTCATCTACACGCGGGATTTCGCCTTCGGTGGCCAGCAGCTTACAGAAGAGATCATGCGCACCTATGGCCTGAGTTTTGAGGACGCGGGCCGAGCGAAAAAAGAAGGTGGGCTGCCGAGCAACTTCGAGCCAGAGGTCCTCGATCCCTTTATCGATGACATGACTCAACAAGTTAGCCGTTCGCTGCAATTCTTCCTGGCCTCCGGCAGCGGCCGCGAGCAACCTCAGCAGATTCTGGTCTGCGGCGGCTGCGCAAATATCGCCGGCGTGGCCGATGTCATCGGCAGTCGCGTCGGTATCCCGACCGAGATCGGCAATCCACTCGGCGACATGAAACTCTCGTCCAGGGCGCGCTCTGGCGGAGTGATGAAGGATGCAACCGCGCTGCTCACAGCCTGCGGACTGGCCCTGAGGAGTTTCGACTGACATGCCTCGTATTAACCTTCTGCCGTGGCGCGAGCAAGAGCGCAAACGGCGTCAGACGAACTTCGGCATAGCGGCAGTCGCCGCGGTGGCGCTCGGCGGGCTGGTGACCTTCGGGGTCAGTGCCTACCTGCAGCATCGCATCGACTACCAGAATGAACGCAATGCCCGACTCGAGCAGGAGATCGCGCGACTCGATGCGTTGATCAAGGAGATTGCCCAGCTCGAGGAACAGAAAGACCGTCTGCTGGCCCGCATGGAGATCATCGACGAGCTGCAACGCAGTCGTCCTGACAGCGTGCATCTGTTTGATCAGATGGTGCGAGTGCTGCCCGACGGTGTCTACTACCAGAAGGTGGAGCAGCGGGCCAGAAAGCTCGAGATCGAGGGGATCGCAGAATCGAGTACCCGCGTATCGGCGTTGATGCGCAATATCGAGAACTCCGAATGGCTGCAGACGCCCGGACTCGAGGTGGTCGAGACGGTGGAGGATCGTGGTGCGCGGCGCAGCCGGTTTACCGTATCCGCGCAGCAGATCGTCACCGATGAGGAGGGTTCGTAATGGAACAGCTGAACAAGTTCCTCGACGAGCTCCGCGCGCTGGATACCAGCGACGTCGGTAGATGGCCATTCCTTTTCCGCGCCTTGTTCGTGGTGCTGATCTTCGTCATCGTTACCGCGGCATCGGTTTACTACTTCCCGATCAAGAACAAGACGCCGATGCTCGAGCAAGCCGAAGCCAAGGAGCAGGAGTTGCGCCAGATCTTTGTAGCCAGGCAGCGCAAGGCTGCGAATTTCGAGGCCTACAAGATACAGCTGGCCGAGATCGAGGAATCATTCGGCGCCATGTTGCGACAGCTGCCGGGCAAGACTGAAGTGCCCAGCCTGCTGGTGGACATCTCACAGACCGGTCTTGGCGCGGGACTCGAGGAGGAGTTGTTCCGTCCCGACTCCGAGCTGCGACGGGATTTTTATGCGGAGCTGCCGATCCGAATCCGCCTGCGGGGTACCTACCACGAGCTGGCCAAGTTCGTCAGCGATATCGCGGCACTGCCACGCATCGTAACCATCCATGACGTGCAGCTGTCGAGTGACGACGACGGCGGTCCCGAGCTGCAGATGGACCTGGTCGCCAAGACCTATCGCTATCTGGAAGGCGACGAGGAGCAGTCATGAGACAGCGTCAGATCCTGATCGCGATTCTTGGCCTGGTCGCACCTCTTGTGCTGGCCGGGTGCTCCAACGATATGTCGGATCTCGAGGGATTCATCGCCGAGACCAATGCACGTCCTGGCGGCCGCATCGAGCCGTTGCCGGAGATCAAGGAGCACGAGCCGTTTGCATACGATGCCTACGATCTGCGTTCACCATTTGTGCCAGAGCGCGCGCAGAAGAAAGGCCCGGCCGGCGGCGGCCTGCGGCCTGACAGTGCGCGGCCCCGTGAATTCCTCGAGCAGTTCCCATTGGACACGCTTGAAATGGTGGGGACCTTGAGCAAGGACGGCCAGCTCTATGGGCTGGTGCAAACGGCAGACACGCTGGTACATCGGGTTACTGAGGGTAACTACGTGGGCCAGAGCGACGGCAAGATTATTTCAATTGACGATTCTGAGATTCGGGTTGTCGAAATCATTCCCGACGGTATCGGCGGCTACATGGAACGGCCGGCCACCATCAGTCTGGGTGAGCAATGAAGACTCGGGGAGTACATGGGATGATGCGCAATGCACGGGCGACAACTGGGATCCGCAGGATTTCAAACATGGCCGGCTGGCTCGGGGCGCTAACGCTGCTCTCGCTGGCCTCGACCGTCTCTGCCCAGGAGGCCTCCCAGAGGCTTGAGGCCGTGGACGTAGCGGGACAGGGCGGTGACCGGGTGGTGGTCTATCTGCGGATGAGCGGCCCGGCCGCGGAGCCGATGAGCTTCGCCATCGATGAGCCGGCCAGGATCTCTCTGGATCTTGCGAATACCACGCTGGCGCTGCCGTCTCGACGCACTGTGGTCAAACAGGGCCCACTCGACACCGTCATGGTCGCCGAGGCCCAGGGCCGCACCCGTGTGGTGCTGAACATGGACTATATGGTGCCGTATCAGACCCGGGT
>JBATKC010000034.1:0-3029 GCA_049669065.1 Gammaproteobacteria bacterium | reverse complement strand
GTTTCGAGGTGGTGCAGGTGTCCCTGTCCGAGTTCCTCAAGGCGGGCGGATCCGCGAAATGCCTGACGCTGAAGCTCACCGAGCCGGTCAAATCCTGAACGCAGTCCTGTTGTTGGCGGCGTTGATGGCCGCCGGGCCGACGGCTGTTGCTACCCTGACCGACGGCATGCGCGAGCATCAGCGGGTCAGCGATCAGATGCTGCGCTTCCGGCTGCACGCGACCCCGCAGCCCGGTCGGCAAAGCGCGGGACCCTAGCCCGGAGCCAGCAAGGCCGTCACCGCGCGACGCACCAGATGGTCGAGATCGAGACTCGAGGGGGGTGCGAACGTCATCAGCGCCGCCATGTGGGCGTTGCCGACAAACAGGCGAGCGGTGTCTTCCGGATCGATGGATGCAGCCACTTCCCCGCGCTCGCGGCCGCGTTCCACGCTGCTGGCGACGATGGCGATCAGGCGCTCCTGGAACGACAAGAAACGCGGCCAGACCTCGTCACGGAATGCGGTGCTCCAGTCCAGCCACACGCGGACATACTCACCATGCGTATCTGCTGCCCGCAAAAAGGCCTCGCCGTGACCCACGAGGAGTGCCGCCAGCGGTACGGGTTGAGCGTGGACCTTTTGCGCAAGACCAAGGAAGAACTGTTCCACCTGATCAAGCACCGCCGCCACCAGTTCGTCCCGGGTCGGAAAGTAGTGGAAGACGGTGGCCACCGAGACGCCGGCGAGTTCGGCGATGGCGGCGTGGTTGCCCCGCCCGAGGCCGTCCCGGGCAAAGACCGACAACGCGCAGTCGAGCAGTTGCGTCCGGCGGGCATCCGGTTGGAGCCGGGTTCGACGTGTGGCAGGGCGAGTCATGGGGCATTATTGACACATTTATCAATAACTGTCACCGTCCGATTCGAACGGATCGCGGCCAGGCGGCCGCCGGAGACAGCAACCCATGAGTGACCTGCCCCGTGTTTGCGTGATTGGTGCCGGGTCCAGCGGCATGCCAGTGATCAAGGCCCTGTCCGATCGCGGCATCCCCTACGACTGTTTCGAAAAGAGCGATCAGATTGGCGGCAACTGGTGCTTCCGCAACGCCAACCGCATGTCGGCCGCCTATGAGTCGCTGCACATCAACACCGATTGCCGGCTGATGGAATACGCCGACTATCCGATGCCGCCGGGCACGCCGGACTATCCGGGCCATCGCGTCATCATGGAATACTTTAACGACTATGTGGATCACTTCGATCTGCGCAAGTCGATCAGTTTCGAGACTGCGGTGGAACACGCCGATCGCCTGCCGGACGGTGTCTGGGACGTGCAGCTCAGCACGGGCGAGACCCGCCAGTATGACGCGCTGGTTGTCGCCAATGGTCATCATTGGGACCCGCGCTGGCCCGAGCCCGCGTATCCCGGTGACTTTGCCGGCGAGCAGATCCACTCGCACAGCTATATCGGCCCGGAAGAGCCGGTGGATTGCCGCGGCCGGCGGGTGCTGGTGGTCGGCATGGGTAACAGCGCGATGGATATCGCCTGTGAATTGTCCCGCCCCGGTCTGGCCGAGAAAGTGCTGCTCTCGGCCCGTCACGGTGTATGGATTGTGCCGAAGTATGTGTTCGGCATCCCCACCACCCGGCTGACGGCCATGCCGCACTGGGTGCCCTGGAAGATCAATAGCTGGCTGACCCGGCTGATCGTCACCAGCCAGGTCGGCAAGCCCTGGAAGTTCGGGCTGCCAAAGCCGGATCACCGCATGCTGCAGGCGCACCCGACCATCAGTCAGGAGATTTTTATCCGTCTGGGCAGCGGCGATATCCACCCGCGTCCCGGAATCCGGTCGCTTGCCGGGTCTGGCGTCGAGTTCGAAAACGGCAGCGAGGAGCCGGTGGACCTGATCATCTGGTGCACGGGATACAAGGTCAGTTTCCCGTTTTTTGACCCGGGTTTTATCTCCGCGCCCGGTAATGATCTGCCGCTGTGGGAACGGATGATAAAGCCTGGGATCGACAACCTGTTTTTTGTTGGTCTGCTGCAGCCGCTCGGCGCCATCATGCCGGTGGCCGAGGCACAAGGCCGTCTGATCGGTGATTATCTGGCGGGCCGGGTCCGTCTGCCGTCTCCCGAGCGTATGCGCGCAAACATGGAAAAAGAGCGCCGCGCGATGTTTTCCCGTTATCACGACCGTGCTCCCCGCCACACCATGCAGGTCGATTACGGGGCCTATTTCTGGCGTCTGGATCGTGTGCGCCGGAAGGGGGCTGCTGAGGCCCGCAAACAAGGGTATCGTCTGCCGATACCGGCCCGCGCCCAAGCTGGCCAGCCGGAGACGTATTCGCGGCGCGCAACAGGCTGAGCTGTAGCGCGCTGACACGCGGCAACAAACGGAGTCACGTTTGATCGATCTTTCGCGTCGCCTGTTACAGGGCGTGGTGCGCACCTGGCTCAAGACAGCGCTGGATCCGGCGCGTCCGGTGAGCGGGCAGCGCAAGATGATCGCCACGGCGGCGCGTCTGCTGCCGCCACCGGGTCGGGTGCGGAGCGTCAATCAACTCCCCGGCGGTCTGCCAGGTGTCCGTATAGACCCGCCGAGCAGTGACGGCGGCCGCGGCGCGATCCTCTACCTGCACGGCGGCGGGTATGTGCTGGGCTCGCCGGCGACCCATCGAAACGTCGCTGCACGTCTGTCCTGGTTGACCGGTCTGCCGGTGCTTCTGCCCAAATATCGACTCGCGCCGGAGGCCCGATGGCCGGCTGCCCGGGAAGATGCCTGCGCCGCGTGGCGTGGTCTGATCGAATCTGGTTTCGACGCCGACCAGTCGGTGATCGCCGGTGATTCCGCCGGTGGGGGGCTGGCCGTGGCCGTGGCACAACAGGCGGCGGCGGAGGGGTCCGGCCTCCCCGCGGCGCTGGTCTGTTTTTCCCCCTGGGTGGATCTGGGTCTGGGCGGCGCCACGATCGAATCGCTGGCCGGGGTGGATCCGATGCTCACGCCGCGCTGGCTGGCTTGGGCGGCGCGTACCTATTTGGGTGGGCATCCGGCC
>JBATKC010000033.1:0-3129 GCA_049669065.1 Gammaproteobacteria bacterium | reverse complement strand
GTCCCGTGTCGTCGGTAGCGGGCGGCAAAACCCGGGTGAGCGCCGCGCGCGCCGCATCCACCGCGGCAAAGTTCTGCCTTACGATCTCGGCGCCCTTGCGCTTATAGCTCTTTTCGATGGCCGCCTTGATTTTGTCGATAGCCTCGTCGTCGGGTATCACGCCGGAGAGGGCGAAAAATCCGACCTGCATCACGGTGTTGATGCGACGTCCTAGCCCGGCTGCTGCGGCCACCCCATAGGCATCGATGACGTAGAAGTCGAGGTTCTTGTCACGGATCTGACGGCGCACCGGATCCGGCAGCTGCGACCATACGGTCGCGGCATCGTAGGGGCTGTTCAACAGCAAGGTCGCGCCCGGCGCGGCCAGTTTCAGCACGTCGACCCGGTTGATGAAATCGAACTGGTGACAGGCGACAAAATTGGCGCTTTGTATCAGATAACTCGAGCGGATCGGACGGGGGCCGAAACGCAGATGCGACACGGTCTGCGAGCCCGACTTTTTCGAGTCATAGACGAAATATCCTTGCGCGAAGCGCGCCGGGTCCTCACCGATGATCTTGATGCTGTTCTTGTTGGCGCCGACGGTGCCGTCCGCGCCCAGACCATAAAACACGGCGCGGTAGGTCTCTTCCGGTTCGATCATAAAGCCGGTATCGATCTCCAGACTGGAGCCCGACACGTCGTCGTGGATACCGACCGTGAACGAATGTCTGAGCTCATCACCGTCCAGGTGATCAAACACCGCCTTGACCATGGCCGGCGTGAATTCTTTTGAGGACAGGCCGTAACGTCCGCCGACCAGACGCAGCTCCGGTCGAGCGCCGGAGACACATACGCTGACATCCATATACAGCGGTTCGCCCAGCGCGCCGGGTTCCTTGCAGCGGTCGAGCACAGCCATCGCCCGCGCCGATGCGGGCAGCGCGTCGAGGAAGGCAGCCGTGGAAAACGGCCGGTACAGGCGGACCTGGAGCATGCCGACCCGCTCACCCCTGGCGCAAAGATAGTCCACCGTCTCGCGCGCCGTGTCCGCGCCCGAACCCATCAACACGATGACGCGTTCCGCATCGGCCGCACCGTGGTATTCGAACAATCCATAGCGTCGCCCGCAGCGCGCCGCGAGCTTGTCCATCGCCGCCTGCACCTGGGCCGGGATCTCACGGTAGAAGGGATTGACCGTTTCACGCGCCTGGAAATAGACATCCGGGTTCTGGCTGGTGCCGCGTATGAACGGGCGCTCCGGACTCAGGCCCCGCTGACGGTGGGCGAAGACCAGCTCCGTCGGCAGCAGCGCGCGGATATCGTCGTCTTCGAGCAGCGTGACCTGATTGACCTCGTGGGAGGTTCGGAAGCCGTCAAAGAAATGCACAAACGGTATGCGGCTGGAGAGGGTCGCAGCCTGCGCGACCAGCGCCAGATCGTGTGCCTCCTGAGGCGAGCCCGAACAGAGCAGGGCGAATCCTGTGCCACGCACCGCCATCACGTCCTGGTGATCGCCAAAGATCGACAGACCCTGGGCGGCCAGCGAGCGCGCCGCTACGTGCAGGACCAACGGGCTGAGCTCGCCGGCGATCTTGTACATATTCGGGATCATCAGCAACAGACCCTGGGAGGCGGTAAATGTGGTGGTCAAACCACCGGTTTGCAGCGCCCCGTGTACGGCCCCGGCGACGCCGCCCTCGCTTTGCATCTGGCTGATAACCGGCACCTGTCCCCAGACGTTGGGCAACTTCTGGTTAGCCCATTGATCGGCCAGTTCAGCCATCGGCGAGGAGGGCGTGATCGGATAGATGGCGCAGATCTCGTTGCTGCGATAGGCGACATGGGCGACGGCTTCGTTGCCGTCGATCGTGACCCTGCGGGGTCCGGGGCTGTGGGCAATCATGGCGCGCTCGTCTCCTCGACGACGGTGGCGGCCGTCGTCGGCTCCGGGATCATCTGGATGGCATGACAGGGGCACTGTTCGAAACACACCGCACAGCCAGTGCAGCGGTCGAAATCGAAGCGGTAGCGACGGCCGGGGCCCAGTTTGATGATCGCGTCTTCCGGGCAGGCGGCAAAACAGCCGTCGCATTCAAAACAGTTGCCGCAGGACAGGCAACGCCCTGCCTCGTAGACCGCTTCATCGGCCCCCAGGCCCAGCGTCACTTCCTCGAAGCCCGACTGGCGCCGCGCCTGCTCGATCTGTTCCTGGGTCGGCATCCTAGAGTCGGTCGCAAACCACGGACGCAGCAGATCTGCGGTGGCGAGCGGACCCGGTGGTCGCAGCGGCAGACTCTCGGCACGGAGAAACGCGTCGATGCACCGGGCCGCCCGCTTGCCGTGGCCGACGCCATTGGTCACGGTACGTTCGGTGGGCACCATGTCGCCGCCTGCGAACAAGCCCCGACAGCCTGTCATCAACTGGTCGTCGACGATGACGGTGCCGTCGGACTTGAGCTCCACGCCCGGCACGCGACTGAGAAAACTGGCATCCACGTTCTGGCCCAGCGCGAGGATCAGCGAATCAGCCTCGAGGGTTTGCAGGCGGCCGGTGGGGTGCGGTCGTCCATCGGCACCGATCTCCATCTCCTCGACCGTCATCCGGGTCTGATCGATCTCCCGGATAGTGCGCAGCCAATTGATCTTGACCCCTTCCTCCAGCGCTTCGTCTGCCTCAAAGGGATGAGCCGGCATATGCTCCCGATCACGCCGATAGATGATCAGCGCCTCCGAGGCGCCGAGACGCTTGGCCACTCTGGCCGCATCCATCGCCGTGTTGCCACCGCCGTAGATGGCCACCCGGCGGCCGAGCTTTGGTGCCTCACCCTGTTCGACGCTCTTGAGGAAGCTGACCGCGTCAAGGATCTTGCCGGCGTCCCGGGCCGGGATATCCACCTGTTTCGACAGATGCGCGCCGATCGCCAAAAACACTGCATCGAAGCCGCCGCTCTCCTGTTCGGCCAGTACGTCGTCGACCTTGTGTCCCAATACGATGCGCACGCCCAGGGACTGGATACGCCGGATCTCGGCGTCGAGCACATCGCGCGGCAGACGGTAGGCGGGGATGCCAAAATGCATCATGCCGCCAGGCACCGGGCCAGCTTCCCGGATCTCGACCTCGTGGCCCAGGCGGCAAAGGTGATACGC
>JBATKC010000032.1:0-1918 GCA_049669065.1 Gammaproteobacteria bacterium | reverse complement strand
GGACAGTGGTCGCATCCTGTTCCAGTCGCAGAATATCGACCGGGCGCGGATCTACGGCGCGGAGCTGAGCGGAGAATTCTCACTGCAGCGCTGGTTGCCCGGTTTGGCGCTCCGCGCGGCCACTTATTGGGCCCGAGGGGACAATCGGGAAGACGACGAACCCCTGAACTCGGTAGGCCCACCCCAGGCAGTCGTGGCTGCGGATTGGACCAGCTCCAGCGGTCGTAGCACAGCCACGCTGATCGGTACCTTCACCCGGCGTTACTCGCGGCTGGACGAGAGCCGCAATGAGATCTTCGAAGCACCGGGCTATGCCAGCTTCGACCTTTTCCTGAGCAGACGCGTGGGCGACCGGCTGCGCCTGCGCGCCGGGGTCGAGAACCTGTTTGACAAGACGTTCTGGCGTTGGGCCAACGTCCGCGGACTCGGCCCCGACGATCCGGTGGTACCGCTGTTGAGTGAACCCGGCCGCAGTCTGGCAATGAACGCAAGCATGAATTTTTGATCGATCGGCAGAGAGCCGGTATTCACCGGTGGCCGATCCAAGGGAGGTACTGAAGATGCGAGGAATCACTTTGAACCGGGCCATGGCAGGCATCGCCATCGCCGGCGGCGCCTTGCTGGTACTGCATAGCCAGTCCAGCGCCCTGGCCGCGGATGCCCAGGTCCATCGGGCCGAAACCTCGGTGGGGGCCATGGCGGAACAGATGGCGCGCGGCGAGGCTCTTTACGCAACCAGCTGCGGGGGCTGCCACCAGGCCAACGGCCAGGGGCTGCCGGGCGCGTTCCCGCCCTTGGCGAAATCCGATTTCCTGCTCGCCGACCGCCAGCGCGCTATCGCCATCACTCTGCAGGGCAAGACCGGACCGATCACGGTAAACGGTCAGACATATAACGCGATGATGCCCAACATGGCGCACCTGACCGATGCCAATCTGGCGGACATCCTGACCTATGTGCTCAACACCTGGGGCAATGACGGCGGACCGATTACCGCCGACGAGGTAGCCAGCGTCCGCTCCGGCACCGAACTCACCGACCGTGCCAAAGGCGAACGCCACACCGGCACCCCGGAAGGTGAGATGCGCTACAAGGGCGCACCGTCGGCCATCGATCCCGAATCCACTCGCAGCGTCACCTCCGCCGGTGGACCGATACTGAGTGAAGCCGAAAGTCAACGCGCCACACAGGTCTACTTCGAGCGATGTGCTGGTTGCCACGGCGTGCTGCGCAAGGGCGCCACCGGCAAACCACTGACCCCGGATATCACCCGGGAGAAGGGTCATGAGTATCTGAAGGCGCTGATCACGTATGGCTCACCCGGCGGCATGCCCAACTGGGGCACTTCGGGAGAGCTCAGCGAGGAAGACATCCATAATCTGGCCAGTTTCCTGCAGCAGGAACCACCGGCACCGCCGGAGTTCGGCATGCCGGAAATGCAGGAAACCTGGAAGTTGCTGGTAGCGCCGGATAAACGGCCGAGCAAACCGCAGCATGATCGCAACATTGACAATTTCTTCGCGGTCACGCTCCGCGACTCGGGCCAGGTCGCGTTGATCGATGGCGACACCAAGGAGGTCGTGTCAATTCTGGAGACGGGTTATGCCGTGCACATCTCACGGCCGTCCGCCTCCGGCCGCTACGTCTACACCATAGGCCGGGACGCCCTGGTGAACATGATCGATCTGTATATGGACCCGCCCCAGACCGTGGCCAAAATCCGTGTCGGGCTCGAAGCCCGTTCGGTGGAGACCTCTAAGTACAAGGGTTACGAGGACCGCTTCGCCATCGCCGGTGCCTATTGGCCGCCGCAGTACGTGATCATGGATGGCGACACGCTGGAGCCATTGAAGATCGTGTCTACCCGGGGCATGACCGTCGATACCCAGGAGTACCATCCCGAGCCGCGCGTGGCCGC
>JBATKC010000031.1:0-3743 GCA_049669065.1 Gammaproteobacteria bacterium | reverse complement strand
GTCTGCTGCGGGGCGTTGGACCAGCACGCGGGTCGGGCAGAATCGGCGCAGCAACTGGCCAGGCAGAATTGCCGCGCCTTCGGCACCGACGACACGGCGGTGCTGAGCACGGCCACCAGCTGCACGGCGACCCTGCTCGACTACGGGCGTCTCGCGGAGCAAGACGGCGCTGCGCTCAGGACCCGCGTTCGCGATATCACCGACTTCCTGCTCGAGGCATGGGACCCCGAGACGCATGCGCCCACCGCGATTCGCGCGAGCGTGGCGGTGCATCTTCCCTGCACTGCCCGTCACGTGACCGGTTCGGCGGAGGCGACCGAGACGCTGTTGGCGCGGGTTCCGGGTCTCGATCTGCACCGTCTCGACCCCGGCTACGGTTGCTGTGGCGCCGCCGGCCATCATTTTTTGAGCCGTGGCAGCCAGGCCGACGCGCTGCTCAGGCCGCTGTTGAGACAGATCGACGGTCTCAAGCCGGATTTTGTCGTCACCACAAACATCGGCTGCGCGCTGCATCTTGCTGGTGGTCTGGCCGGCGGCGACAAGCCGCCCCGGGTCGTGCATGCAGCCGAGCTGGTCGCTCTCGCGCTGGGTGTGACGGATTGAGCAGGGCGTCCCCGCTCCGTTGCTATAATCAAACGCATGGATCGTCAATACAGCCCGCTGGATCGTCTCATCGCCGGCGCCGACGAGGCCCTGCGGACGGTGTTCTCGCCAGCGGCCAGCCCGGCGCGCGAAACGCCGGGCCGCGATCTCGACGAAACGCTGGATGACCCAGAAGACCGGCGTCATGTCGCCGGATTGATGCGGGTCAACCACGCAGGTGAAGTGGCCGCTCAGGGTCTGTACCGGGGCCAGGCCGCAACAGCCAGACTCGAGCAGGTCCGCGCGGCCATGGACGAGGCAGCGCGTGAAGAAACCGATCATCTCGCCTGGTGCGAAGATCGACTACAGCAGCTCGGCAGCCGGCCCAGCGTGCTCAACCCGCTGTGGTACGCCGGTTCCTATCTGATCGGCGCCGGTGCCGGTCTGATCGGCGATCGTTGGAGCCTGGGTTTTGTCGCCGAGACCGAACGCCAGGTGGCGCGCCACTTGAATGAGCACATTGCTCGCCTGCCGCCGGAAGATATGCGTAGCCGCGCGATCCTGGACCAGATGCGAGACGATGAGCTCCGCCATCGGGAGACGGCGCTGGATGCCGGTGGAGCGAAACTGCCGGCACCGGTACGCGGAGTGATGTCGCTGGTGTCACTGGCAATGACGCGGGGCGCATACTGGATCTAGCGGAAAGCCGCGGTTCTCTTGCTCTCCTACGCCGCGCCGTGTATTAAGGTGTCTGAATAATCAATATGTTGAACTGCCAGAGGGAGTTTCATGGCTGAATCCGCCCAAAACCTTAGCGACATCCCAGCCATCAACAAATTTTTGAGCCTTTGCCGGATACGCACGGTGCCGGCAAAGACCGTGGTCATCCACGCCGGCGATCTGCCCGACATCCTCTACTATATTGTCGACGGCTCGGTCGAAGTCATGATCGAAGACGAAGACGGTAACGAGATGGTGCTGGCGTATCTGAACAAGGGTCAGTTTTTTGGAGAGATGGGCCTGTTTTACGAACAGCCCACGCGCAGCGCCTGGGTCCGCACGCGTACCGAATCCGAGCTGGCGGAGATGACCTATCCCCGCTTCCGCCAGATCGCCAACGAGAGCCCCGGATTGCTGTTCGAGCTCGCCACCCAGCTGGCCAGCCGTCTCGAGCGCACCAACAAGAAACTGGGCGACCTGGCGTTTGTGGACGTGACCGGCCGCATCGCCCACGCCATTATGGATCTGTGCAACGAGCCTGATGCCATGACCCATCCCGACGGCATGCAGATAAAGGTCAGCCGTCAGGAATTGAGCCGTCTGGTCGGTTGCTCGCGTGAGATGGCCGGCAGGGTGCTCAAGGTGCTCGAAGAGCAGGGCCTGCTGACAGCCAAGGGCAAGACCATCGTGGTCTTTAACGTGCGGCGCGGCGAGACCGGCTAGGCGCTGACCCGCGCCAGAAAGTTCTTCAACAACGATTTGCCGGCCGGGGTCAGGATAGACTCCGGATGGAACTGCACGCCCTCCACCGGCAGCTCGCGATGCTTCAAACCCATGATCTCCGCCCGGGTGCCATCATCCGCCGCGGTCCAGCTGCTCACCTCGAGACACGCAGGCAGGCCCTCGGGCGCCACCATCAGTGAGTGATAACGCGTCGCCTCGAACGGATTGTCGAGACCTGCGTAGAGGCCCCTGCCGTCATGGTGGATCAGCGAGGTCTTGCCATGCATCACGCGCGGGCTGTGGACAATCCGACCGCCAAAAGCCTGGGCGATACTCTGATGCCCCAGACAAACACCCAGGATCGGGATCTGCGCGGCGAATGCCGCTACCGCGGACAGCGAGATACCTGCATCGTCGGGCGTTCCAGGGCCTGGCGAGATCAACAGACGATCCGGACGCAGCCGGCGGATGCCGTCCAGCGTGATGCGATCATTACGGAACACTCGGGTCTCGCAGCCGAGCTCACCCAGATATTGCACCAGGTTGTAGGTGAACGAATCGTAGTTATCGATCACCAGGATCACGCGCTAGCTCCGGTCTTGTCGATCAGGCGGCGGCGAGTTCTTGGCGCATGGCGTCGATAGTGGCCTTATAGTCTGCGCTGCCGAAGATCGCCGATCCGGCGACAAACGTATCGGCACCGGCCCGGGCGATCTCGCGGATGTTGTCGACCTTGACGCCGCCGTCGACCTCGAGCCGGATATCTCGCCCGCTGGCATCGATCAGACGCCGCGCTTCGGTCAGTTTGTCCAGCGCCTCAGGGATGAACGCCTGACCGCCAAAGCCCGGATTGACCGACATGATCAAAACCATGTCGATCTTGTCCATGACGTGTTGCAGCCAGCTCAGCGGCGTCGCCGGATTGAACACCAGACCGGCCTGACAGCCGCTGTCACGGATGAGCTGCAGACTGCGATCCACGTGATCACTGGCCTCGGGATGGAAGGTGATATAGCTGGCCCCGGCAGCCGCAAAATCCTCGATCAGCCGGTCTACCGGCCGCACCATCAGGTGCACGTCCAGCGGCGCATCGATGCCGTATTGCTTCAGCGCCTTGCACACCGCCGGCCCAAATGTCAGGTTCGGCACGTAATGATTGTCCATGACGTCGAAGTGGACGATCTCAGCCCCGGCGTCGAGCACGGCCTGTACGTCTTCTCCGAGCCGCGCCAGGTCAGCGGAGAGGATGGAGGGAGCGATTCGATAGTCTTTCATCTTCGGTCCGGAGCGCCTGCGAGGCCGCCAACTCTACCCCAAGGCCGCGCGCCCTGCAGCAGAGCCTTCATCGCGTCCCCCGGGTCTCACGGATGGTGTCATAGGCAGCGCGGATTTCCCGGGTCTTTTCTTCTGCCACCGGGATCATGGAATCTGGCATGCCCCGCGCCCGCAGCTTGTCCGGGTGGTGCTGGTTCATCAGGCGGCGATAGGCGGTCTTCACCTCCCGGTCGTTGGCCGTGGGTTCGACCCCGAGCACTTTGTAGCTCTCGGCAACCCGATTACCGGTTGCCCGCTCCGCCGGCCGTCGCGCGCGCGCGGTCTGCAGCCGGATCAGCGCCTCGATCTGTGCCAGCTCCACGCGGCCGATACCCAGCTGGCTGGCCACATCCCACATCACGCGACGCGCAGCCGGATGTACCGTACCCGCCGCCAGCATAGCC
>JBATKC010000030.1:0-8270 GCA_049669065.1 Gammaproteobacteria bacterium | reverse complement strand
GCACGACGGCGGTGACGATTGCACCGAGCCGATGGACAAAATGGATGGCCACCCGTGCCGCGTTGTCGAGAATGCCGCCCTCGTAATCGATGCCGATGCCGTGCCAGGGATCAAAGCCGGTGTACAGGTCCATGGTCGGCCACAGGCTTCCCTGGCAGGTCGGAAAATCGGGACAGGCGAGGGCCGCGTAATTGGTGCTCACCCAGCCACCCAGCGCGATCTGCAGCGCCAGGACCACGAGGCCTGTCAGCGCGAAGCGCCGCAAACCGGTGTCCGCCGGTGGACCGCTCGGTGCCGGGCTCCGCGCCAGCCAGAATAAGATGGCCAGGGTGGTCATCCCGCCGAGCAGATGGAGCAGCACGACCAGCGGTTTGAGTAGCAGGGTCACGGTCCACATGCCCAACATCGCCTGAAACACGATAAGACCCAGCAAGAATGTCGGTAGAGCAACCGGCTGGCCGGGTTCACCGCGTCGCCGCCAGGCGATCAGCGCCAGCGCCAGCACCAACAGCCCCAGCGTCCCCGCGGCATAGCGATGGATCATCTCGCGCCATGCCTTGCCGGTCTCCAGCGGCCGTTCCGGCCAGGCGGCAGCGGCGGCCGGATCCTCGGGGACGAGTAACTCGCCGTAGCAGCCGGGCCAGTCCGGGCAGCCCAGACCGGCATCTGTCAGCCGCACCCAGGCGCCCAATACCACGACACATAAACACAGGATTACGGCCGCGCGGGCCAGCTTGTCAAAGGCATTCATAACAGGATTTCCGTCAGCCGATACGCGACAATTTCATCAATTTTTTCAGGTCTTCCACCATGCCCTCGGGTTCGCCTTCGAGCGGGAAACGCATCATCAGATTGCCCAGGGGATCGACCAGCAGCAGTTCGTCAGCTGCCGCCAGAGCCGGGGGGATGGCGTCGATAATCTCCGTCGCCCCGGCCTCCTGGACACTCATCACGCGCAGGGCCTCGTCACGGACGAGGACCGACTCGGCCGGCACAGCCCCCCGGTGGATATACAGCCGTTCCAGCCGGATCTGCCGCCGGCCAAGGACTTCCCTGGCCTGGTGGCCGCGATACAGCGCCTCTGCGCAGCGCTTGTCGCACTCGCCCTGATCGACATAGAGCAGGGTCCAGCGCCCGCGCAGGTCGCCGGCGTAGGCGCTGTCGGGGCCGGCTACCGGCTCCGGCTGCGGCATGAGTACCGGTGGTTGCACCAGGATCCCATGGTTGGTGCCGGCCACAGGACGCCAGCCGCCGGTGTAATACAACAAGACCGCAATCAGCAGCGGGCCAAGGAAAAGCACCACCAGCACCGTCGGCTGCCAGCGCAATGTCCATCTCTCAGTCTTCGTTTGCGCCATGTTCGATCCGTTTCAAATTCACCACGAAATAAATAATCACCAGGGTCGCCGCCAGCGCGAACCACTGCACTGCATAGCCGATGTGTCGCTCCGGACCCAGGCCGGCGGGCTGCCAGCGGCGCAAATAGCCGTCCGGGGCCTCGGGGTCCAGCAATACGCTGCGGGCCGCCAATGGGCGTTCCAGCGCTTGTTCCAGTTCGGCCATGACAGGGAATTGGACCACCCGGGGCCAGTTTTTATCTGTCTGTTTTTCGGGCCCTAGCGCGATCCCCGGCCGCGGCAGTCTTGCCAGCCGGCCGTAGATCTCCCTGGCCTCCACCGGCACCGCGATGTCGGGCAGTGTCGCGTCCGTGAAATCCTTTCTTATCCAGCCGCGATTGACGATGACCCATCGATCCCAGCCGTCCGGGAGGAAGGGCGTCAGCACCTGATAGCCTGCGGCGCCACCGTCGGTCATGTTGTCCAGCAAGAATTGTCTCGACCCGTCAAAGCGTCCGCGCAGACTGATCCGACGGTAGCGCGCCAGGGCTTCCATCTGGTCCGGCGCGGATACCGCCTCGATCTGGCCTCCGGCAGAGAAATCCCGCTCGATCGAACGTTTTTGTCCGGCACGGTCGAGCTGCCAGAAGCCGAGGCCGAGTAACAGCGGCAATAACGCCCCCACCGCCAGTGACGGTACAAGCCCGGGCCGGAATCGGCGGTCTCGCGTCCAGCGGCTCAAGATATAATGGTCCTCTTTACTCGCGGAGGCCTGTGATGGAACTGCTGCAATTCGCTGTCCCGCTTATCCTGCTCGGTATTGTCGGCAGTCTCGCCTCGGCGCTGTTTTTCCTGGCCAGGGACAAACAGGATTCGAAGCGCACCGTGCGCGCGCTCACGCTGCGCGTCGGTCTGTCGGTCTCGCTGTTCGTGCTGCTCCTGGTGGCCTATTACATGGGCCTGATCCAGCCGCGTACGCTTGGCTAAACCGTCTGCAGAATGAGAAAGGGCGCTGCCGCTCCGACAGCGCCCTTTTGGAAAAAACGCTGTCTCAGAGCCAGTAGACGAATACGTACAGACCGAGCCAGACCACGTCCACAAAGTGCCAGTACCAGGCCACGGCCTCGAAGGCGAAGTGATGGTTCGGGGTAAAGTGCCCTTTCAGAGTTCTGACCCAGATCACTACCAGCATGGTCGCACCAAGGGTCACGTGCGCGCCGTGAAAACCGGTGAGCATAAAGAAGGTGGAACCATAGATGCCCGATCCCAGGGTCAGGTTCATCTCCTGATAGGCGTGGATGTACTCATAGGCCTGCAGACCCACGAACAAGAATCCGAGAAACCAGGTGGCGAACAGGCCCCATGCCAGCAGTCCGCGCTTGTTGTCCTTGAGCGCATGGTGGGCGATGGTGATGGTCACGCCGCTGGTGAGCAGGATGGCGGTGTTCAGGGCCGGCAGACCAAGCGGTGGCATGGCTTCGAAATCGCCGCCGATTTCGCCCGGCCCGTTGGTCGGCCAGGTAGTCTCAAAACCCTGCCAGAGCAACATGTTGGTAAACAGGTTGTTGCCCTCGCCGCCCAGCCACGGGAGCGCAAATTGACGGGCGTAGAACAGTGCGCCAAAGAAGGCGGCGAAGAACATGACCTCGGAGATGATGAACCAGGTCATGCCCATACGGAATGACCGGTCCACCTGGTCATTGTAGGTACCGCTTTCGCTTTCGTTGATGACCGTGCCGAACCAGCCGACGATCATCACCAGCACGACGATGACGCCGAGCCAGGCCAGCCAGGAGCCAGCCGCGGCCCCGTTAAACGCGCTGGCTATGCCGAGCATCATCACGAACAAACCGACCGCGCCGAGAATGGGCCAGTTGCTGCCGTGTGGTACGTAATATCCCTGTGTGTGCGCCATCACAAAACCCCGAGCGTTGTCTTATTTTATTGCGATCGAATCATCCGGGCCGGCTGCCGCCAGTCGGTCCCGGGCGAAAAAGGTATAGGACAAGGTTACCGTATCGACGTGTTCCGGTAGCTCCGGATCGAGATAGAACACAACCGGCATATCCTTGCTTTCACCAGCATTGAAATCCTGCTGGTTAAAGCAGAAGCATTCGGTCTTCTGCAGATAACGCGCGGCCTGGCCCGGCGCCACGCTGGGTACCGCATGGCCAATGAGGAATGCGTCTGACTGATTGCGTGCGAAAAAGCTGGTCTGGTACATCTGACCCGGATGGACCTGGATGCGGCTGACGCTGGGGCGGAACTCCCATGGCGCATCCTGATTGACTGAGGCCACAAATTCGATGGTCACCAGACGGTCCAGGTCTGGCTGCAGCGCCACCGTCGCCGCCTGATCGCCGGTACGGCCGCCGAGACCGGTAATCTCGCAGAACACATCATAGATCGGCACCAGCAGATAGCCGAAGCCGAACATACCCAGCGTCAGCAAGACCAGCTTGCCGACCAGCACGCCATTGCCTGGCTTTGCGCTCACGTCTAGGTGCCGCCCTGGCTACGCAGATATTGCACGAAGATAAAGCTGCCATAGACGGCGATGGCGAGCACGAACAGGACCACGGCCGAGCGCACCGCGCGCTTGCGATCCGGTTGACGGGTCGTGGCCACGGATCTCTACCTCACCACCGGTGGCACATCGAAGGTGTGATGGGGCGCGGGTGACGGCACAGTCCACTCCAGACCTTCTGCACCATCCCAGACCTGGGCGGTGGCCTTCTGGCCGCCACGCACGCAGGACACGATGACGTAGAGGAAAATCAGCTGGGCCAGCCCGAACACAAAGGAGCCGATCGACGAGATGGCGTTGAAGTCCGCGAATTGTGTGGCGTAATCCGGGATACGTCGCGGCATCCCGGCGAGGCCGACGAAGTGCTGCGGGAAAAACGTCACGTTGACAAAGATCGCCGACAACCAGAAGTGCAGCTTGCCCAGTGTCTCGTTGTACATATGGCCGGTCCATTTCGGCAGCCAGTAGTAGACGCCGGCCATGATGCCGAACACCGCGCCCGGCACCAGCACATAATGGAAATGTGCGACCACGAAGTAGGAGTCGTGATACTGCAGATCGGCCGGCACGATGGCCAGCATCAGCCCGGAGAAACCGCCGATGGTGAACAGGAATACGAACGCGATGGCGAACAACATCGGTGTCTCGAAGGTCATCGCGCCTTTCCACATGGTCGCGACCCAGTTGAAAACCTTCACTCCGGTCGGCACCGCGATCAGCATCGTCGCCAGCATGAAGAACAGCTGGCCGGCCAGCGGCATACCGACAGTGAACATATGGTGGGCCCAGACGATAAACGACAGGAACGCGATGCTGGCGGTGGCGTAAACCATCGAGTCGTAGCCGAACAGCGGTTTGCGCGCGAAGGTCGGGATGATCTGCGAGACGATGCCGAACGCCGGCAGGATCATAATGTAGACCTCAGGATGCCCGAAGAACCAGAAGATGTGCTGGAACATCACCGGGTCGCCACCGCCGGCGGCGAGGAAGAAGCTGGTGCCGAAATATTTGTCGGTCAGCAGCATGGTCACCGCGCCGGCCAGCACCGGCATCACCAGGATCAACAGGTAGGCGGTGATCAGCCAGGTCCACACGAACAGCGGCATCTTCAGCAGCGTCATGCCGGGAGCGCGCAAGTTCATGATGGTGACGATGATGTTGATCGCGCCCAGCACCGAAGAGATACCCATCAGATGCACGGCGAAGATCAGAAACGGGAACGCATTGCCGGTCTGCAGCACCAGCGGCGGGTACATGGTCCAGCCGCCAGCCGGGGCGCCACCGCCGATGCCGAACAAGCCGAGCACCAGCGGCGTCAGCAGCAGGGCAAAGGCGAACGGGAGGATCCAGAAGCTCCAGTTGTTGAGTCGTGGCAGCGCCATGTCCGGGGCACCGATCATCAGCGGCACCATCCAGTTGGCCAGACCGACGAAGGCCGGCATCACGCCGCCGAAGATCATCACCAGAGCGTGCATGGTGGTCATCTGGTTGAAGAAACCCGGATCGACCCACTGCAGGCCCGGCTGGAACAACTCGGCGCGGATGACCATGGCCATGGCGCCACCGACAAAGAACATCGCCAGGCTGAAGATCAGGTAAAGATTCCCGATGTCTTTATGGTTGGTAGTCGTCAACCAGCGCATCAGGCCGGTGGGCTCGTGGGCGTGATCGTCATGGGTCGCGGTCGTCGTGCTCATAGTCTTCTCCAGCTTGAGCCTATCTGGCTGCAGCAATGTCGGCCGGCGTCACCAGATCCCCGGTGTTGTTGCCAAACGCGTTTCTCTGGTAGGTCACAATCGCGGCCAGCTGCTCGTCGGACAGCTGCGGGCCGAAGGCAGCCATGGCTGTACCAGGGCGGCCATTGACTCCGATGTCGATGTGGGCGGCGATGTCGCCGGTCGCCAACGCGCTGCCGGCGATGGCCGGGAAGGTCGGCGGCAGACCCTGGCCGTTGACCTGATGGCAGGCGGCGCAGGCTGTGTTGTATTGGCTCTCGCCCTCGGCCATCGCGCGCGCCATGGTCCACTCGGCCGCTGGCTCCGGCGTGCCGGTGGCGCCAGCCATCGCGATCTGCACCGGCACCGTCGAATCTGTGGCGCCGGTATCGGTCAGCGTCGCCACCGCCGGCTGCAGCGAGCCGCCCTGGTCGACCAGCCATTGATCGTAGTCCTGCTCGGAGACGACGTTGACGACCACCGGCATAAAGCCGTGGTCTCGGCCGCAGAGCTCCGCACACTGGCCGCGATAGACACCGACTTCGTCGGCCTTGAACCAGAATTCGTTGACGTATCCGGGGATCGCGTCGCGTTTGCCGCCCAGATCAGGCACCCACCAGGAATGGATCACATCCGAGGCGGTCAGCAGTAGCCGGACCTTGGCGCCGACCGGCACGACCAGCGGGTTGTCCACATCGAGCAGGTAATTCTCCACCGAGTAGGGATCGATACCGGAGTCCAGCTGGCGCGCCAGGTTGCTGCTGGTAGCAAGGTTGCTGAAAAAGGCCACATCGTGGTCGATATAGTCGTAGTGCCATTTCCACTGATAGCCGGTGACCTTGACGGTCATGTCACTGTTACGCGTATCTTCCATGCGCACCAGCGTGTCGGCGGCGGGCACCGCCATACCGACCAGAATCAGGATCGGGATGACGGTCCAGATGATCTCGGCCTTGGTGCTATGAGAAAATTTCGCCGGGGTCACGCCGAGCGATCGGCGATGCCGGAGCAGCGAGTAGATCATCGCCCCGAACACGATGACAGCGATCACGCAGCAGACACCGAAGATCAGCATATGCAGGCCATAGACCTCCTGGCTGATCGCGGTCACGCCGACCGGCATATTGACCTCCCAATCGGCGAGGGCGGTACCGGACGAGCCCAGCCAAAAACCCAGCGCGGCGATGGTGGCCGATGCTCTTCTCAATATGCAGATGGACATCTATCCGACTCCCGTCTTGTCCGTTCAAACTCCAGAGGCCACGCGGCCGTCCCCGTTTCCGGGCACGCTGCCGGTGGCACCGATCAACTCCGCCAGTCTCCGACTCAGGCTGACGCGGTCGCTCTCGATCAACGATCCGCCAATCTCGCAGCGCTTGCCGTGTGAGCCGATCAACAATCGGCTCGGATGGCTGTCACGCCGCGATCGCATTAATTCGACCCTCGCCCAGACGCGGGGGAATTCGTGTCGTTCCCGAGTCTCGTGCCCGATCTTGTCGATGATCACCCGATCATCGCTGATCCGGATGACTTCCTGATAACGGCCGCGGCGCATACTTATGCCGAGCACCACGCCAAGCAGCAGCAACTCCAATCCGGTAAATGGCAGCACCGGCCAGTAGCCGCGCCAGAGACAGATCCCGGCGATGATCAGCGAAATCGCGACGATGCTCAGATAGAACAGCAGACCTTCTTTCGGTGTCAGCGAGCAATTGCTGCTGACGTGGATCCGAGTGATCAACTGGCTCTCTGCATCGACACGCTCTGCCAAGCGGCGCCCCCCGTGACTCTGACTGCTTCAATCCGAGCCGACTATGCTAATTGAACGACCCCGTCATGGCAACTTCTGCCGCGTCGCCGCATCTCCCGTTTTATTGTGTTAATTCAGCCATTTAGGGATTGTTATGCCGCATCAATCCGGGGCAGGATCCGCTCGATGTCCAGAGCGGCTGCGGCGCCGGCCACCCGGGCCGCGTGATCCCTATCGTCAAGCCAGGGGACGAGGCCAAGCCGGGGCGACGGGATCGCCTGATCCAGGGTCGCGATGTTGGCTTCCAGTTCCGCCATCGCCGGGTCGATGCAGTTGGCGATCCAGCCAGCGAACGGCAGGCCCCGCCGACGGATATCCGCCACAGTGAGCAAGGCATGGTTGAGACACCCGAGGCGGATGCCGACCACCAGCAGCACCGGTGATCCCAGCGCGGCAGCCAGATCCGCCATGCTGTGTCGATCATCCAGCGGAACCAGCCAGCCGCCGGCACCCTCGATCACGACACAGTCGGCCAGCTGCCGCAGAGCTGCATAATCGCGGACCAGGGCCGGGATGCTCAGTTCGACACCGCTCCGTGCCGCGGCGATATGTGGCGCGATGGCCTCGGGCAGGGCGATCGGATTGATCTGTGCGTAGTCCAGCGCAACGCTGCCGTGTTCCATCAGGCGCTCCGCGTCTTCATTGCGCCAGCCTGTGGGGGTCCGGTAGCCGCCCGCAGCGATCGGTTTGAAACCGCCGGCGTCAATCCCTGCCTGGACGAGGCGGTCGATCAGCGCACAGGCGATCAGCGTCTTGCCGATACCGGTGTCGGTACCGGTGACAAATACGCCGCTGCTCACACGCCCCGCTCCCGATCCCGCCCGCGGCGTCCGATCGCATTTATCGGGACCCGCGTTTCAGCGGCCCCGGCCGCCTTCGCC
>JBATKC010000029.1:0-17624 GCA_049669065.1 Gammaproteobacteria bacterium | reverse complement strand
GGCCGATGAAGCACGCCCCGTCACAGAGCCCTCGACACTCGCCGGGACCGTACCAGCGCAGACGCCGACCACCCGGCAAGCCATGCAGCAGCCAGTAGCGCAGATCCCGGCCAAGCCATCGCCGGCGGCCACACAAGCCGCCGGCGTGTCGGCGGCGGAATTGCCCAGCGTGCAGGAGTTATATCTGTCCGGCGAATTGTCCGGCCCGCAGCTCAATCTGGATCTGCACGTGTACTTCCCGCAGTCTTCGCGACGGGTCGTGTTTATCAGCGGCAAGCGTTATCGCGAAGGTGACTCTCTCGACGTCGGCATGACGGTAAAGGAGATCATCCCCGCCGGCGTGATCCTGAGCCGGCGCGGCCGCGATTATCTGCTCCAGGCCAACTGATTCGATGCCGGCGATACGGCAGCGGCGATGAGCGACGGCGGCGGTATCGCGTATCTGGACGGCATCCGTCTCAGCCGGGGCCTGCAATCCGGCATCCGCCGCGTCGTCGCAGACCGGGAACGCCTGAACCGGATCAATGTCTTCCCGGTGCCGGACGGGGATACCGGCACCAATCTGGCGATGACCCTGAACGCGGTATTGAGGGCGTTGGCCCGGCGCCAGGACCGGCATGCAGGGCGCACCCTGGAGCTGATTGCGGACTCCGCACTGGACGGCGCGCGGGGCAATTCCGGCGCCATCCTGGCACAGTTTTTCCTCGGACTCAGCGATGCCTGTGGTGAATTGCCCCAGCTCAAGGCAGAGGACCTGGTCGATGCCGTCCGGCGCGGCGCGGACTATGCGCGCGACGCAATCAACGAACCCAGGGAAGGCACCGTGCTCACGGTGCTCGATGAGTTCGCCAGGGAACTGGTGCGGCTACGCGACCGCAGCCATGACCTGTTGGGTCTGTTCGAAAATGGTCTCGGACGCGCGCAGCAAGCCCTCGCGCAGACCACCAACCAACTCGAAGCCCTGCGCCGGGCCGGGGTGGTTGATGCCGGCGCTCAGGGCTTTGTGGACATGCTGGAAGGTGTCACCGAGTACATCCGCGAGGGTCCGCAGTCAGCCGGCGCGGATCAATCAACGGTCGTTGCATCCGACGAGCATGAGGACATCCCGCTCGCCGTAGAGCAGGACGATCGATACCGGTATTGCACCGAGTGCATGATCACCGGTGATGAGATCGACCCGCGCGCGCTGCGCGAGACGCTGGCCGCCATCGGCGGCAGCCTGGTCGTCGCCGGCACGCGTCGCAAGGTGCGGGTGCATATGCATCTGGATGATCCGGACCAGTTGTTCCGGATCGCCGCGGAGCACGGCACCGTCAGCAGCCGCAAGGCAGACGACATGCATCGGCAACAGCGATCCGCGCGCATCTCCGGCAGCACGGTCGCCATCGTCACGGACTCGGCCGGTGACTGGAAGGAAGACGATTTCGAGCGTCTCGGTATCCACATGGTCCCGGTGCGGGTGCACTTTGGTGATACCAGTTATCTGGACAAGGTCAGCCTGTCCCCGGAGCAGTTTTACCGGGAGCTGCAGACCAACCCGGAGCACCCGAAGACCTCGCAACCTGCACCGGGAGACTTCCGGCGGCTCTACCAGTTCCTGCTTTCGCATCACTCAGCAGTGATCTCGATCCACATCTCCGGATCCGTCAGCGGCACCTACCAGGCCGCCTGCTCGGCGGCGGCACGGGTCGGCCGCGGTGACAGGGAAAAGCCGATGGCTCAGACCTCAGGCCCGGTGATCGTGATCGATTCGCGAAGTGCCTCGGTGGGTCAGGGCCTGATCGTGTGCCGCGCGGCGGAGCTGGCGAAAGCCGGCTGCGATATCGATGAGATAACGCTGCGCGTGGACCAGGCTATTGCGCGGACGCGGGTGTTTGGGCTGATGGGTGATCTGCGCTACGCAGTCCGTGGCGGCCGTGTGCCGCGCTCCAAGAAATGGCTGGCAGACGTGCTGCGTCTGGATCCGGTGCTGACCGCATTTCCCGACGGCCGCATCGCTGTCGGCGGGATGTTGTTCGGGCGACGCAAGCGGATAGACAAATTCGCGCGTTATATCGCTCGACGCAGCATGGCCGGTGTCCGCTACCGACTCGGCGTCGGCCACGCCGGCGATTTGGATGGCGCCAGGCGTCTGCTCGAATTACTGCTGCAGCAGCTGCCCGAGGTAGAGTCGGGTTTCGTCACCGACCTTGGCACGGCCCTGGGCGCCCACGGCGGACCCGGCACCCTGGTGGTCGGTCTGGAGGAAGCCGGTGACGAAGACAGGACGCCAGCATGACGCGAAAATCGAATAGCCGCTCCATCGACACCATAGCGGTGCACGCGGCGCGGCCGGCGGATCCTGGCACTGGCGCGGTGACACCCGCGATCACACTGAGTACGACCTTCGTGCGTGACGCGGATGGCAGTTATCCCCACGGGTTCAATTACACGCGCGACGATAATCCCAACCGGGCGGCGCTGGAGCACGGACTGGCGCGGCTGGAAGAGGCGGACACAGCAGTGATGTTCGCATCCGGGTCAGCCGCGACGCTGGCCGTATTCCAGACCGCCGCCGCCAGGGGCGACATCGTCGCCACAGACGCCGCTTATCACGGGACGCTGAGACAACTCAGAGAGCTCGTGCCACAGCTTGGCGCAAGGGTGCGGTTTGTTGATACCACCTCGCTGGACGCGGTGCGCGACGCGCTGGCGGAACCCGCCGCCCTGTTGTTCGTCGAAACGCCATCCAATCCGCTGCTGGATATCAGCGACATCGCCGCGCTGGCCGAATTGACGTCGGCCCGGGGCACCGTGCTGGCTTGCGACAACACCTTCGCCACCCCGGTGCTGCAAAGCCCGCTGGATCTGGGCGCCGACCTGGTCATCCACAGCGGCACAAAATATCTGGGCGGACACAGCGATCTGCTTAGCGGTGCAGTGGCCGGTCGCAGGTCCGAATGGATGGAGCAGATCCGCGTGCTGCGTGGCGCGACCGGCGCGGCGCCGTCACCGTTCGATTGCTGGCTGTTGCAGCGCAGCCTGCCGACGCTGCCATTGCGCGTACGCACGCAGAGCGCGACGGCTCTGCAGATCGCCAACCGGTTTTTTGGGCATCCCGCGCTCGAGACGGTGCTTTACCCGGGTCTGCCCGGGCATCGGGGCCATGCCATTGCCCGCGCTCAGATGCGCGGATTCGGCGGCATGTTGTCGATCCAGGTCCGCGGCGATGCCGCAGCGGCCATGGGCGTGGCGGCCCGGGTCGAACTGTTTACCCGGGCGACCAGCCTCGGCGGTGTCGAGAGCCTGATCGAGCACCGCGCCTCCATCGAGGGGCCGGGGACAAAGACGCCACAGAACCTGTTGCGCCTCTCGGTGGGGCTCGAAGATGCGGCGGAATTGATCGACGACCTCGAGGCCGCGCTGGGCGCAGTCTAGGCCGGCTCGCCTGCTGACCCGGCCGGCTCGATCAGACCGGGGTCGTCGTTGGCCGGGCTGTTGACCCGGCGACTGACCGCCACCGCCGTCAGCGTGTCGTCGCTCACCGGTTCAAGCAGATCGACCAGCGCCTCGCGGCTCGATGTGGGGTCCAGCCAGCGATCCACCGCGTCGCCGGTCAGGATCGCGGGCATGCGATTGTGCAGTGCTGACATCATCTTGTTGGGAGACGTCGTGATGATGGTGCAGGTATCCAGATCTGGCCCATCGTCGTTTTCGCGCCAGCGCTCCCACATGCCCGCCATCGCAAACGGGCCTCCGGCCGCCAGCGAGATAAACCACGGGGATTTCCCGCCAGCCGTCTTCTGCCATTCATAAAAGCCGTCGGCCAGCACCAGGCATCGCTGCTTTTTGAACGCGCGCCGGAACGCGGGCTTGTCGGCCACGGTCTCGGCCCGGGCGTTGATCATCCGGTTACCGATCCCCGGCTCTTTGGCCCAGAACGGGATCAGGCCCCAGCGTAGAGGTTCCAGCTGCCGTGACCCGTCATCGTGGCGCCGTATCACCGGTGCCGCCTGTGTTGGCGCGATGTTGTAGCGTGGCGTCAACCTCGCGCAGGTGCTCACATCGAACAGATGCACCACGGCTTCAGCCGGCGTGTAGAAGGCGAAGCGTCCACACATATCGCGTTTACTCGCGAGTCCCGGTGCCGCGCTTGAGCAGGGTCAACGCCAGCGCGTACAAGACGATGATGAAGGCGAAGATGATCAGATAAGCGCGCCCCAACGGGATGTCGGACACGCCGAGGATGCCAAAGCGGAACGCGTTGACCATGTAGAGGATCGGGTTGGCCATAGAGACCTTCTGCCAGAACTCCGGCAACAGCGAGATGGAATAAAACACCCCGCCGAGATAGGTCAGCGGCGTCAACACAAAAGTCGGGATGATCGAGATATCGTCGAATTTGCGCGCGAACACCGCGTTGATAAAGCCCGCCAGCGCAAACACCACGGCGGTAAGCAGGACGACGGATATGGTGATCCATGGATGCACCGGCGTCAGATCAGTGAAGAACAGCGCGATCAGCGTGACCAGCAGACCGACCAGCAGCCCGCGCACCACGCCCCCGGCCACATGCCCGATCAGGATCAGCGACTCGGGCATCGGTGAAACCAGCATCTCTTCGATGTGGCGCGCGAACTTGGCACCGAAAAACGAAGAGACGACGTTACCGTAGGAATTAGTGATGACCGACATCATGATCAGACCCGGCGCGATGTACTGCATATAACCGAAGCCATCCATCTGACCGATCCGGCTGCCGATCAGATTACCGAAAATCACGAAGTACAAAGACATGGTGATGGCCGGCGGTACCAGGGTCTGCACCCATATGCGCACGATACGGTGATACTCCTTGATCACCAGCGTGTTCAATGCCACCAGATTCTGTTTGACCCTGGTCATGCCGGATGCCTCAACGACCTGCCACGGCGGTGGGTTCGCCACGTTGTTCTTTGCTGTCCACCAGGCGCATAAACAGTTCCTCCAGACGATTGGCCTTGTTGCGCATGCTGACCACGCGCATGCCGCGCGCGCTGAAGGCAGCGAACAGGCCGTTGACGCCGCGGTCGCTGGTCACGTCGGCTTCCACCGTGGTCGGATCAATCATACGGACCGCGTAGCCGTCGATGTCTGCGAGCTCATCCACGGCCTCCGCCAGATTGAATACCAGGGTCTCGACCGAAAGCTTCCGCAACACCTGGCTCATCGGGTCGTTCACGATAATGCGGCCCTCGTCGATGATCGCCACATGGCGGCACAGGCTCTCCGCCTCCTCCAGATAGTGGGTGGTCAGGATTATGGTCGTCCCCTCGTCATTGATCTTGCGCAGGAAGCGCCACATCGAGCGCCGGATCTCGATGTCCACGCCAGCGGTGGGCTCATCCAGGATCAGCAGGCGCGGCTCGTGGACCAGGGCACGGGCGATCATCAGCCTGCGTTTCATGCCGCCGGAGAGGGTGCGGGCGATGTCATCGCGGCGATCCCATAACTGGAGCTCACGCAGATAGCGCTCCGCCCGTTCCAGGGCCTGGCGCCGCGGGATCCCATAGTATCCGGCCTGGGTCACGACGATGCTCTGCACCTTCTCGAACAGGTTGAGATTGATCTCCTGAGGCACCAGACCGAGACAGCTCTTGGCACCGGTGACATCCTGATCGATGTCGTGGCCGAAGATCGCAACGCTGCCGGCGGTCTTGTTGACCAGCGAGGTCATGATGCCGATCGCGGTGGTCTTGCCGGCGCCATTGGGTCCGAGCAGCGCGCAAAACTCGCCTTCCTCGACCTTCAGGTCGATGCCCTTCAGGGCCTGAACGCCGTTAGCGTAAGTCTTGGTGAGGCCACTTATCTCGAGCGCGCGCATAGTATCTTCCGCCGGGACTGCACAAAGTCTTGGCAAACGGCAGAGAGCTCTTTCCGTGCCGCAACGAATAGAGCATTCTATCAATTCGCGGAGCCTCGGCGTCCAACACCGACACAGCAACGGCTCCGGCCCCGGCAGCCGGTCCAACTCCGCAGGAACAGGCACGAATGAGGATCCCGAGTTGCTGACCCTCGATCAGTGGCGGCGCAGCGCCAGCACCGAGACATTCCGGGGTCATCGCGTCCAGGTCTACCAGGGCGGCAATGCTGACGCTGACACCCTGCTGCTTATACACGGCTTCCCCACCGCGGCCTGGGACTGGTCCCGGCTGTGGGCCTCGCTCGGCGCCGGGTTCCGCTTGTTGGCGCCGGACCTGCTCGGTTTCGGCTTTTCCGACAAGCCGCAGCAGATCGACTATAGCTTCGCGCTGCAGGCGGATCTTTGCGAAGCGCTGTTGGCCTCACGCGGGATAGATCGCTTTCAGGTGCTCGCCCACGACTATGGCGACACGGTTGCCCAGGAACTCCTGGCCCGCCGGGTTGCCGGCAGCGGCGCTGCGGGCCTGGACGCTGTGTGTTTTCTCAATGGCGGCGTGTTCCCCGAATGTCACCAGCCGCGCCCGATCCAGACGCTGCTTGCCGGCCCGTTCGGTCCGCTTTTGAGTCGTCTTGTCGGCAAGCGTCTCGCCTTGCGCAGCCTGGCTCGCGTATTCGGCCCCGACACCCAACCGGATGCTGCCGACCGGGACGCGCTATGGCAGCTAATGGACCACGGCGGTGGGCGGCGGATCATGCCGCGGCTGCTGGGTTATATCCGCGAGCGGGAGATCAATCGCGACCGCTGGGTGGGAGCGCTGCTGGAGAGCCCGCTGCCGCTGATGTTTATCGATGGACTGCTCGATCCGGTGTCCGGCCGCAACATGGTGGATCGCTGGCGCGACCTGTTACCCGGGACCCCGCTGGTAGCGCTGCCGGAGGTCGGACATTATCCGCAGCTCGAAGCGCCGGAAGAAGTGCTGGCGGCCTGCCTGCCGTTTTTCCGCACGCATCGTCACTGACGCTCGCGACAAAGCCGCGGATGCGCCGCACGCCGGCCACGCAGGCCCAGTCCTCGCTGCAGCGTGAGTTGCAGACCAAGTTGTCGCGTGGCACCGCTCCCGGCCGGGGCGTCTGCGCCCAGATAGATACCGGTCAACAGATCGCGCCAAAAACCGGGGCAGCCGATCAGCCGCGCCCGCAGACGTTCTTTCAGGTGGGGTACGAGTATCGGCAGCGCCGCCAGGTCGAGATTGGCGAGGGGGCGGCAAAGCATGTCCGGGATGCCGTAAAGGAGGCGGGCGAGAAAGGGATCGCGACCTGCGACGCCGCGCAAGCCCGCGAGCGCGATGACCAGAAACTGATTGATCTCCTGGTCTGTATCTCGCCATTGGGCCACACCAGGCTCTGTCACGCCACGCTCGAGCAGCGCGATCCAATCCTGTACTTGCTCGAAACCGAGACTGAACAGCGCGAACGGACAGCGGCTCAATTGTCCGAGTTCATGGGGCGTCAGCGATGCGATGGTCGCCGTGGCGGCGGCGCTGAGACCAAAGCCGGGGGTTGCGCCAGACCCTGTGCCGGGCCGCCGGATCAGGGACAGGAAGACGCGGTTGGTTCCGCTGATCTCGTCCCGGGTCCTCTGATCGATGCCGAATTTTTCCATGTCCCCATTCCCCCTCCCTGATCGATACCAATGCTCGAGAGCATTGTCCCGCCAGCCAGGCTGACCCGCTAACCGGGCTTTCCTGCCGCTTGAACCAGTTTTCCTGACGGCGGCTATTTCCTGCCGATCTGGTCAAAAATACGGCTTGAGTTCCGTATATGGGCTTGGTATACCATATTTGGTAATTCAACAACAGGGGGAGAGACAAATGCGTCATACCGATAATCGCTATGCCGGCGAACAGGCGAAGTTTGATCTGGCTGTCAGGCTGATCGCTCACGAGGCACGTACCCACATCATCGCGCGCTGTACCGGTTTTTCTCAGGACCGGATCAGAAAGCTCTACGGCACATATTTCCGCAACGGCGAAGCGGGAATGGTCCGCCGCCAGCGCGGCAAGTCACCGTCGAGCGTCGCGTTTTTTGTGCGCAACGCACAAGTGCAGACGGAGGCGAGTACGCTGGCCAGTCTGTTCGCCCTGTTCGATCTGATCCGGATCGACCGGACATTGCACATCCGTTTGCTCGGCGATACCTGCGGAACGGCATTCGGCCGCCGTCTGTGCCGGGCCTACGAAGTCTATCTGTCTCTCCATCCGCGGCGCAGGGTCTCATTCGAGCACGCCTGGAGCCTGCTGCTGGCGTTGACCGAACGCGGCGAGCTGCTGCTGGCCGATTGCGCACGCTGCGGCAACATCTATGTGCACGATGTGCTGGCGATGGATCGGGGCAGCTGCCCGCCATGCCGTCAGAGACCGCGTGCCGGTGCGCCGTCCAAGGACATACAATAGGCGGCCCGTGAGTCCCGGAGAGGAGCCAAGCCTTGGATATCTTGACTGCCGACATTTGCGATGAATACGCCGATCAGGTCGAAGTGGCCGAGCCTATCCTGCGCCCGTTCGGCGGCAGAACGCGCTTCCACGGCTCCGCGGTAACCATCAAGGTGCATGAGGACAACGTGCTGGTGGCCGACGCAGTATCCAGCCCCGGCGAGGGCCGGATACTGGTGGTCGATGGCGGCGGCTCCGGTCGTTGCGCGCTGTTGGGAGGCCGCCTGGCCGGGCTGGCCGCGGAAAATGGCTGGAGCGGTGTGCTGATCCATGGCTGCGTCCGCGACAGCGCGGAGATAGTGGACATGGATGTCGGCGTGCTGGCCATGGGCACTCATCCGTTAAAAAGCCGTAAGAACGGTGATGGTCAGCTCGGCAACTCGGTCAGCTTCGCCGGCGTCACCATCCGGCCCGGCGACTATATCTACGCTGACGAAGACGGCTGGCTGGTGGCCCACGAACCGCTGCATCAGGAGGCCTGAGCTGTCCCGGTGAACGGTCTCCGCCCACCGAACCTGCTCGCCTCCATCGGTATCGACCGCCTCGGCCATCGCCGGGCGGAGGCCGGCTGGGTCCGGCAGGCATTGCTTGAGGGGCGGGTCGATTATCTCCCGGTCCAGGGCAGCCGCAACCTGGTCCGCGTCGCCGGTGCGCCGCAGCCGGTGCGCATCGGACCGGCCGATTTGGCCCGCTTCGGCGTCAGCCATGAACAAGCCATCCTGCTGGGCATGCAGCACCAGCGGCTGCTGTTTGCGATTGCGGTAGAAGACCGGATCACGGCGCCGGTGGATCATGCCTTCCACGGCCTGCGACGTCTCGCGCAACAGTTGTCCCGAGACGAAGCCGGCCTGCTCGCCTATGCGCGCGCCATGGTTCTGTGGCACGCCAGCCACGGATTCTGCTCCGGCTGCGGGTCCACGACCCGGGCGGTGGACCGGGGCCATGCGCGCCTCTGCGAACACGCAGACTGCGGCATCCGCCATTTCCCGCGGGTCGATCCAGCGGTGATTGTGCTGGTGACCCGGGGCGACCGCTGTCTGCTTGGGCGTCAGCCCGACTGGCCCGAGGGCCGCTATTCATCCATCGCGGGCTTTGTCGAACCGGGCGAGAGTCTCGAGGACGCGGTCGTGCGTGAGGTCTACGAGGAAACCGGCATCCGCAGCGCCGATGCCCGCTATCATTCTTCCCAGCCCTGGCCCTTCCCCTCCTCGCTGATGCTGGGCTACACCGCGAGCGCGCTGGATGAAGAGATCTCTCTGGTGGATGGCGAACTGGAACACGCCCGCTGGGTGAGCCGGGATGACATCGCCAGCGGCGCGATACTGTTGCCGACGCCCGTGTCTATCGCCTATGCGCTGATCCAGGACTGGTACGAAGCGGCGGACGGCCGGGATCTGGAGCGCGATGCCGGAGACCATCAAAGACCATGGCGCTGACACAGCGAGGATCGTTACACCGTGGGCCAACACATGGCAGCGGAACCAGTGCACGCATGTGGACCGTCTGAGATGTGTCTGCTTGTCCTGGCATGGCAAAGCCATCCCCGTTACTCGCTGATCCTCGCGGGAAACCGCGACGAATTCCATCAGCGCCCGGCGGCAGCAGCGGACTGGTGGCAAGCCGAGCCCGCGCTCCTCGCCGGCAAGGATCTTGCGGCCGGCGGTACCTGGCTCGGCGTGTCCCGCGGTGGTCGGGCGGCGGTCGTCACCAATTATCGCGAAGCACCCACGGCGGAACCCGCCCAGCTTAGCCGGGGCGAGCTGGTGCCGCGCTTTCTGCGCAGCTCGGCGTCGCCGCGAGACTGGAGCAAGACAGTCGAGAGTGAGCGCTTTGGCGGATTCAACCTGTTGCTGTTCGATGCCCGGGGCGGACATTACCTGAGCAACCGCGGTCAGCGGGATACGCCTGTCGAATCTGGCGTCCATGGATTGAGCAATCATCGACTCGACACGCCATGGCCAAAGCTCGTTGCGGCGCGCGATCGCTTTGCTCGCGCCATCGAGGCGGATCAGGTGGATGCCGACCCGCTGTTCGGGATCCTGTCGGACCGACGGCAGGCGGACAGCGCCGCGCTGCCGGATACCGGTGTGCCGGAGGAATGGGAGCGACTTCTCTCTGCCGCTTTTATTGTGCATCCTGCGTACGGCACCCGCGCCAGCACCGTGCTCACGATCGAACATCAGGGGCGCATCTGCTTCGAGGAGCGCCGCTTCGATGCCGACGGCAAGGCTACTGGCAGCTCACGTTTCGAATTCGAGATCAGGGAATAGTGAATCAGCAACAATGACTGAGATTGACATGCAAGGACGCGAGCCGAAGCCCTGTGGCAGCTGGCCCTCGCCTATCTCCGCCGACGCCGTCGTGCGCCAGGGCATCCGCCTGTTTCAGCCGCAATTCTCCGGCAGCGACCTGTACTGGCTGGAGACCCGTCCGGACGAAGACGGGCGTACAGCTCTGGTTCGGCAAGCCGCGGATGGCACCAGGGGAGACGTGCTGGCGCAACCGTTCAGCGTGCGCAGCCGGGTCCATGAATATGGCGGTGGCGCGTATCGGGTCGCTGAAGACTATATTTTCTTTGTCGAAAATAGCGACCAGGGCGTCTATCTCATCGCCGATGACGGCGTGCCCCGGCGACTGACCAACGAGGCCACGCATCGTCATGCGGACCTGCACTGGGACGCCACCCATCGCCGCATCGTCTGTGTATGCGAGGATCACAGCGGCGACGCGGAGCCGGTCAACATGCTGGTCGCGATCGAACCCAACGGACGCAAGACCGTGCTCACTCGCGGTCGCGACTTTTACAGCTCACCGCGCGTGTCCGCCGACGGCCGACGCATGGTGTGGTTGTCCTGGAGCCATCCGCAGCTGCCGTGGGACGGGACCGAGCTCTGGCAGGCGCCGGTGGAGGATGATGGATCGATCGGCACGCCAAGGCAGATTGCCGGGGGCGCCGGGGAGTCCCTGTGCCAGCCGGAATGGGGCCCGGACGGCCGTCTCTACTTTATCTCGGACCGCAGCAACTGGTGGAACCTCTACGCCTGGGACCGCAACATCACCCTCCGCCTGACCGATTTCGAAGCAGAGATCGGTCTGCCACAGTGGGTCTTCGGACAATCCCTGTACGGCTTTCCGGAACCAGGCCTGGTGGCCTTCGCGGCCACCTGTGACGGCCGCTGGGACGCATTCTGTACCGAGCTGCCTTGCAGTCGTCCGCAGCCGCTGGCGACCGGTCTAGACGCCATCGACCACCTGATTGCCGGCGACGGTCGCATCATCATGGTGGCGAGCAATCCGCACATCGCGCCGTCGCTGGTGGAGGTGAGTGCCGACGGCACGCCGGAATTCCTGGTATTGACCAGCAACGGCGACATCGACCAGGCCTTTATCTCGGAGCCTGTTTCGGTGCGCTTTCCCACCGGCGGTGACGCGGAGGCCTATGGCCTGTACTACGCTCCGGTCAATCCGCATTGCCGTCCGCTTGCGGATGAGCTTCCACCACTGATTATCCGCTGCCACGGCGGACCCACGGGCGCCACATCCACGGCGCTGGATATGCGTACACAGTTCTTCACCAGCCGGGGTTTTGGCGTCCTCGACCTCAATTATCGCGGCAGCACCGGCTATGGCCGCAAATACCGTCAGAGCCTGTACGGTCACTGGGGCGAAGCCGATGTCGAAGACGCGGTAGCCGGGGCACGCTATCTGGCCGATCAAGGCCTGATCGATTTCGACCGCCTGCTGATCAGCGGCGGCAGTGCCGGCGGCTACACCGTGCTGTGCGCGCTGACGTACACCGACGTGTTCCGCGCCGGCGCCAGCTATTTTGGCATCGCTGATCTGGAGCGCATGTTCGAGACCACGCACAAATTCGAGTCCCGTTATGACCACTGGCTGATCGGGCCCTACCCGGAAGCGAAGGAGATTTACCGACAACGCTCGCCGCTCCACCACGCAGACCGTATCACCAGCCCGGTGATCTTTTTTCAGGGCGCCAAGGACAAGGTGGTACCGCCGGATCAGAGCCAGCTGATGGTCTCGGCGCTCAAAAGCAACGGTGTGCCGGTCGCTTATCTGGAGTTTGCTGACGAAGCGCACGGATTCCGGGAGGCGAGCGCGATCCGCAGATCATTGCTCGCCGAATATTATTTTTACTGCCGTATCCTCGACCTGCCGCTGCCAGAAGGCGTCGCAATCGATATCGCCAATCTGCGCTGAGTCCGACGCGCCAGGCGCCTGCGATCAGCCAGCCACGAGGCGCTGGTTGAGCCAGTGGCGGATATCGTCTATCTCCTCGGGACACACGGCGTGGGGCATCGGATAGCTATGCCATTCGATGGGATAACCCTGTTCCGCGAGGGATTCCCGACTGCGCTCGCCGGCGAAAAACGGCACCACGGGGTCCAGCGTGCCGTGGGCCAGAAACAGTGGCGTGTCCTGGTTCGCCGCGCTGCGCTCCTCTGCCAGACGATCCGGCATCAGCAGATAGGTAGACAGCCCCATCACGCCGGCCAGGGTCTCGGGATATCTGAGCCCCAGATGCAACGCGATGGCGCCACCCTGTGAAAAACCTGCCAGAATCAGACGCTCCGGCGGTATCCCGCGTTCAATTTCCCGCTCGATCAGCCGCGTCACGGAGGCTGCACTCTCCGCGACGCCTGTCTGATCGCTTGGCGGGCGGCTATCGATGCTGACGATGTCATACCAGGCACGCATGGGCATACCGCCATTGATGGTGACCGGGCGCACCGGCGCATGGGGAAAGACATAGCGCACATCCCCCGCTTCTGGCAGTGCCAGCTGCGGCACGATCGGCTCGAAATCATGACCGTCGGCGCCCAGTCCATGCAGCCAGATGACGGCGGCGCGGGGATCAGGGCCGGTGGTCCGCTCGACGGTATCCAGTTCGATCATTGACACTCCTGATGGGACAGTTTCCGGGTTCCCGGACGGTCAGTCCGGCGCAATCATACACAGGCTTGACTATCTATGCGCATTACTGTTTCAATATGTGCATCTTTATTCTTCAGAGACGGATCGATGCCCACCGACCTCAACCAACAGATCGCCCGCCGGGAGGCGATTATCCAGATTCTCGGAGAATCCGAAATCACCCGCCAGGATGATCTGGTTCGCGCGCTGTCGAGCCGCGGGCTGGACGCCACACAGTCCAGCATCAGCCGGGATCTGAAGGAACTCGGCGTGGCCAAGGTCGGCGAACGCTATGTGGCGCCTCAAAATTTCCGTGTCCCCGGCAACCCGCGGTTCGAGCTGCTGTCCGGCTTTGTCAGAGAGTTCGCGCCGGCGGGGCCGAATCTGACCATCGTCCGCACCACTATCGGTGCCGCGCAAAGCGTCGCAGTGGCCCTGGATGATGCCGGCTGGTCTGAGATTGCCGGCACGATCTCCGGCGACGATACGATTTTTGTGGCGACGGCCACCCAACGCCAGCAGCTTTCGCTGCTGGCGCGTCTTGACAACATCTTCCCTGGAGCGCGCAAGCCATGAGCAGCAATAATCCGATCCTCCTCGCCTACTCCGGCGGGCTGGATACCTCCTTCTGCGTGCCCTGGCTGAAGGAGACCTATCACCGTCCGGTGGTCACGGTGACCGTGGACACCGGGGGTCTGGACAGCGCCAGCACCGATGATCTTGCACGTCGCTCCGCCGCACTGGGCGCTCGGGAGCACGTCACTGTAGACGGTCGCGCAAGCTTCTTTGATCAGGTCTTGCGCTATCTGATTTTTGGCAACATCCGGCGCGGCCATCTGTATCCGTTGTGCGTAGGCGCCGAGCGCGTGATCCAGGCGCAGACCATGGCACGGATCGCCTATGAGCTCGGCTCTGACACGGTCGCCCACGGCTGCACTGCCGCCGGCAACGACCAGGTGCGATTCGAAGTCGCGTTGCGTACGCTCAACCCGGACTTGCATATCCTGGCCCCGGTCCGCGACAACACCTGGGCGCGCGCCGAGCAACTGGCCTATCTGGAAAAACATGGGCTGCCGATGCCACCGGGGGGTGGCGCGTATTCCATCAACCGCGGACTGTGGGGCGTCACCATCGGCGGCCGCGAGACGCTCGGTTCTTCGGAGTCGATCCCCGAATCAGCCTGGGAGCTGAGCCGGGGCGCATTCGACACACCGCGGGCGTCGGAACGCCATGTGCTGAGCTTTGTTGCCGGGGTACCGGTCGCCCTCGACGGCGAGGCCCTCGACTGCATCGCCCTGCTCGAGGCCCTGGAAACGCTGGGCGCGTCTTTTGGTATCGGCCGGGGCATCCACCTGGGCGACACCGTGCTCGGCACCAAGGGTCGGGTCGCATTCGAGGCGCCGGCCGCGGAGATCGTGCTGACGGCCCATCGGGAGCTTGAAAAACTGACCCTGAGCGGATGGCAGCAACGGCTCAAGGACCAGGTGGCAGCGAACTATGGTGAACTGGTCCATGTAGGCCAGCATCTGGATCCGGCCTGCCGCGATGCCGAGGCGCTGCTGAGCTCCTCGCAGGCGCGGGTCAGCGGTGAGGTCAATCTGCTGCTGCGACCCGGCCAGGTGTTCGTCGAAGGCGTGGTCTCGCCCCACTCCCTGATGGCCGCCAGCCGTGGCGCATACGGCGAAGCCGCCGGCGAATGGAGCGCCAGCGACGCCGTCGGTTATTCGAAGCTGCTGTCCCTGCCGGGCATGCTGCACACCCGGGCTGCCTGAGCAAGACACGCGCATGATGAAATCACTGGTGGTAGACAAGATCGCGTCGGTAGCGGCCAGCTGCAAGCTGGGCCGGGAGGTACGGATCGCAGCCGAGATACCCTGTGAGGAAGGGGTGGTGGTCGCGGTCAAGGTGTTGAACAACAAGGCCAGCTACAACCAGCTGGAACTCACCTCCGGACGCATGGCCCAGGTCAAGGCAGGCGACGTAGTGGTTGGCGCGCTGGGCCATAGGCATGCGCTGTTCGGCTACTCGGGTCATCTGCCCACCCGGCTGGCGCCTGGTGATGCAATCAACATCCTCAATCTGGGCGGCGTGCTCGGCATCTGCGACTCGGTCAACCCGGACCGCGGTCAGCCGTTCGAATGCGAAGTGCTCGGCACCGTGCTGCACTTCCCGTATCTGGGCGAACGCATCGGTCACCCGGCCCGTGTCGGCGAAAAGCCGCTCGAGAGCAAGCCCGGGCTGGACACCAGGAATGTTCCGGTGGTCGCACTGGCCGGCACCTGCATGGACTCGGGCAAGACCGCGGCGGCCTGTGCGATCATCAGCCGCTTTACCCATTGCGGGCTGCGTGTGGCCGCATTCAAGGCCACCGGGGTCTCGCTGCGACGGGATGTACTTGCGATGGAGGACGCGGGTGCGCGCGACACCGCGATATTTACCGATTTTGGCGTCGTCACCACTACCGAAGCATCGGGCCCTGCGTTGACGCGCTCACTGCTAAGCGAGCTTGCTACCGAAGCGCCCGATGTGATCGTGTTCGAGCTGGGAGACGGTCTCCTCGGCGCCTATGGCGTGCAGGCGATCCTCGAGGACAAGGAGATCCGCGCCGCGCTGAACGCCGTCGTACTGTGCGCCAATGATCCGGTCGCCGCCTGGGGCGGCGTTACGCTGCTGCGTGAGCGATTTGGCATCGAGCCCGCCGCCGTCACCGGCCGCGCCACTGACAACACCGTGGGCTCGGACATGATCCGCGAACAACTGAATGTCCCGGCGCACAACGCGCTGACCGAGGAAGCGGCTCTGGCCGGCGTATTGATCGACGCCTTGTTTCCGGAACGCAGCTCGCGGAGCGCGCAGACGTGACGGAAAAAATACCGGTGGCAGTGCTGGGCGGCACCGGTTATGTGGCGGGCGAACTGCTGCGGCTGATTGCGCTTCACCCCGCTATGCAGCTGGCGGCGGTGGCCTCTTCCAGCCGCGCCGGGCAACCCGTCGCGGAGACCTTCCCGAATCTGGCCGCTGGTCTGGGTTCGACCTCATTCGTGCCGCCGCAACATGTCATCGACGCATCGGCTGCTGGCCGACTCGCCGGCGTATTCAGCGCCACGCCGCATGGCGCCGCCGCGCCGTTGATATCGAGTCTGCTGGCGTCAGCCGGCGACTCGCCGCCGACGGTGGTGGATGCATCGGCGGATTTCCGCTTCACCGACGTGAAGGCTTATCAGTCTGTGTACGGCCACGCGCATGGCGCACCCGGACTGCAGACAGATTTCTGCTGCGCAGTGCCAGAGCATCTTGAGGGCACGCCGACCGCCCATGCTGCGCACCCGGGCTGTTTTGCTACCGCGATGCTATTGGCAGTGGTTCCGCTGTTGCGCAGCGGACTGGCGGAATCCGAGTTCTTTGCTGCCGGTGTCACCGGGAGCACCGGCTCCGGCCGCTCACCGCTGGCGACGACCCATCATCCGGAGCGTCATGCCAACCTCTATGCTTACAAACCGCTGGCGCATCGCCATGCGCCGGAAGTCGCGGCGCTGGCAGCGGCCGCCAGCGGAACCACGCCGCGGATCAATTTCATACCTCATTCCGGACCGTTCGCGCGAGGTATCCACATGACTGTCCAGGGCAGGTTGACGCGCCCTGATGCAGGCAGCCATCTGCGCGCCGCGTTTGCTGCGGCCTATGCAGATTCACCCTTTGTGGAAGTGCTGGACGCCCCGCCCCGGATCAAGGACGTCGTCGGGTCGAACCGGGCCCGACTTTGTGTGCACAGCCACGACGATCGCTACGTCGTCATGGTAGTCATCGACAACCTGGTCAAGGGCGCCGCCGGCGGCGCCATGCAGTGGATGAACCGGCTGCTGGGCTGCGACGAGACTGCGGGTCTGACCGCGGCCGGGCCGGCATGGATCTGATATGGCCACACCTCTGAATCACAACCCGGCCACGCACCTGCACGAAGCACCCTACACGGTGCCGGTCTATCCACAGCTCCCGTTCGAACCGGTCGCCGGCGAAGGCGTCTACCTGCTGGACCGTGACGGCCGCCGGGTGCTGGATATGTACGGTGGCCATGCGGTCTGCAGTCTCGGCTATGGCCACCCCCGACTCACCGCGGCGATCTGTGAGCAGGCGCAGCAGTTGCTGTTTCAGAGCAACGTCGTATCGCTGGCCATACGTGCCCGGGCCGCCCATGCGCTGACCGCCTTCGCGCCGCCAGGTCTGGACCGGGTTTTCCTGGTCAACAGCGGCGCCGAGGCCAACGAGAATGCATTACGTATCGCCTGTCGGCGGAGCGGGCGCAGGCGGGTGGTCGCGCTC
>JBATKC010000028.1:0-2671 GCA_049669065.1 Gammaproteobacteria bacterium | reverse complement strand
GGATTTCCCCGCCCACGCGATCCGATACTGCCTGGATGAGGCGGGCATGGCCCTGACGGATCTGGATCACGTGATCTTTTATGACAAGCCGCTGATCAAGTTCGAGCGGCTGCTGGAGACCTATATCGCGTTTGCGCCACGCGGCTTGAAGTCGTTTCTCACCGCGATGCCGATCTGGCTCAAGGAGAAGCTGTATCTCAAGTCCACGCTGAAACTGGAGCTAGCCAAACTCGGCGATTGTGATAAGGAGGATCTGCCCCGGCTGCTGTTCTCGGAGCACCACCAGGCGCACGCGGCCTCGGCCTTCTACCCCAGCCCGTTCGAGAGCGCGGCGGTGATGTGTCTCGACGGCGTCGGTGAATGGGCGACCGGCTCGACCTGGCTTGGCCAGGGCGCCGAACTCAAACCGCTGTGGGAGATCGACTTCCCTCATTCCCTCGGGCTGCTCTATTCAGCGTTTACCTATTACACCGGCTTCAAGGTCAACTCCGGCGAGTACAAACTGATGGGTCTGGCGCCCTACGGCGAGCCGCGCTTCCGCGACCGGATCTTTAACCAGCTGATGGACGTCAAGCCCGACGGCACCTTCCGGCTCGATATGAGCTATTTCAATTACTGCACCGGTCTGACTATGACCAATGCGCGCTTTGATGCCTTGTTCGATGGGCCGCCGCGTCTGCCGGAATCAGATATCACCCAGCGGGAGATGGATCTGGCAGCATCGGTGCAGGCGGTCACCGAGGAGGTCGTGCTGCGTCTGGCCAGGACTTTGCAGGCAGAGACCGGCGAAAAAAACCTCTGTCTCGCCGGTGGCGTGGCGCTCAACTGCGTGGCCAACGGCAAGCTGCTGCGCGAGGGTCCGTTCGAGCAGATCTGGGTGCAGCCAGCGGCCGGTGATGCCGGCGGCGCACTTGGTGCGGCGCTGCTGGCCTGGCACGAATACGAACAGAAGCCGCGGACCCCGGTCGTGCCGGACGCGATGTCCGGCTCCTATCTCGGGCCGGTTTTTGACACCGGGCAGGTCCGCGCGGCGCTGGATGGCTATGGCGCCAAATATCGGGAGCTGGACGAACCGGTGTTGATGGACGAACTCGCCGGCCTGCTCGAGGCGGGCAAGGTCATCGGCTGGTTCCAGGGCCGTATGGAGTTCGGGCCGCGGGCCCTCGGTGGCCGTTCGATCGTCGGCGACCCGCGTAATCGGGATATGCAGACGGTGATGAACCTGAAGATCAAGTATCGGGAATCGTTCCGGCCGTTCGCGCCCTCGGTACTGGCCGAACGCGTCGGCGACTATTTCGACCAGACCAGCCCGAGCCCCTACATGCTGATCGTGGCCGACGTGGCGGAAGATCAGCGGATCGAAGTCGGCCCGCAGGATGCGGCGTTGACCGGGCTTGCCCGACTCAAGCTGCCGCGGTCCAGGATCCCGGCGGTCACCCACGTGGACAACTCGGCGCGTATCCAGACGGTCCACGAAGACACCAATCCGCGCTACTGGAAATTGCTCAAGGCCTTCGAGAGCCGCACCGGCTGCCCGGTGCTGGTGAACACCTCGTTCAACGTCCGCGGCGAGCCCATCGTCGGCACGCCGGAGGACGCCTACCGCTGTTTTATGCGCACCGAGATGGACGCGCTGGTGGTGGAAGATTGTCTGCTGCTCAAAGAGGAGCAGCCGCTGTGGCAGGAAGCAGAAGACTGGCGCGAGACGCTGGAGCTGGATTGATGAGCCATCGTGGCAGTCTGTCGGCAGCGGGAGTTTCAGCGGTGCAGCCGTACGGCGCGGTGTGGCGCGCCAGCCCATGAGCAGGCAGGCTCACGTGATCCCGGAAATCGATCGCGCCGGTCTGCGTCAGTTCGGTTTCATCATGGCCGGGATGCTGCCATTGATCTTCGGTCTGTTTCTGCCGTGGCAGTTTGATGGCAGCTGGCCGGTCTGGCCCTGGGTGGCCGGCACGGTGTTCCTCGTATGGGGATTGGCGGCGCCGGATTCGCTGCGTCCGGTCTATCGGGCCTGGATGCGCTTCGGCCACTTTATGGGGCGGATCGTCACGCCGATCATTCTGACCGCGACCTTTGTCATCGCGATCTTCCCGACCGGGTTGATCATGAAGCTGATCCGCCGCGACCCGATGCACCGGCGTTTCGAGCCCGACGCGGAGAGCTATCGGGTGCCCAGCCACGCGACAGGACGGGAACGGTTGGAAAAACCTTTCTGATCCGACCGGCGGCGGGTGATGGGCGCAACGGCGAGCGCTGGATCAGCGCCTGTTGGATCAGCGCCTCTCGGATCATCACCAGATTGACGACAATCCCGAGCCGGCTCCCACTCTCGCTGATCGATACCAGACCGCGCCCCGTGGCATCCTGAATGACTACACGGCTATTTGACAGGCCGGGAGCGGCGATCCGCGGCCGCGCGTTACTTGCCGACGAAACGAACCCGCAACGCTTCTTCCAGATCGACCGCTTCAAGCTGCTCGTTGACAAAACGCAGGCTGTCGTCGATCTCCGGCAGCATCACATTTTCCAGCGCCCGGGCCCGTCGCTCGGTGCGGGTGTATTCGCTGATCAGCCGCTCCAGATTGGTCTGGACCGCGGCCAAATGCCCCGCCGCGGCCAGCAACGCGGCGAAGGCGCGGCGGCAGGTCTCGGCTTCAGCGGAGGGCAGCAC
>JBATKC010000027.1:0-2469 GCA_049669065.1 Gammaproteobacteria bacterium | reverse complement strand
ATATCGAGGTGGCGCGATCCCGCGCCCCGGACGATCCCCGGGTGGCCGATTTACTGGCCAGCCTGGCCATGAGCGACGGCGATGTCGACACGGCCACTGTTTTGCTCGAGGCGGCATTGAGGCGTGATCCCCGGCGGCCGCGCCTGTGGTACCGATTGGGCGTGGTGCTGCATGCCGCGGGTCGCTATCAGGCGGCCCTGGAGGCTCACGAGCGGGCGCTGGCGCTGGCGCCGGACCAGATCGAGCCACGCATCAGCCGCGCCAGTGTCTGGCAGATCCAGGGACGATTTGATGACGCCAGACGCGAGCTGGAGGCGGTCCTGAGCCAGCACCCGGATCACCCGGACGCCATCGTGGCCCTGGCAGCACAGTTGGAGATCCACGGTGAGATCGATGCAGGCCTTGCCCTGATCGAACCGCTTGTTACCCGTGGCCAGCCCGACCCGGCGCTGATGCTGGTGCGGGCGCGTCTGCTGCGGCGGGCCGGCCGGGCCGATGAAGCGCTGGAGCTGCTCGAGGCCCTGGGTCAGGACCGACTCGATGCGCATCAGCGTGCGAGAGTGTTGTTCCTGCTGGGCGATCTGGAGGACCAGGCGGGTCGTTATGAGCGGGCGTTCGAGCACTTCGAACGAGCCAACGAGCTGCTGCCCGGTCGGTTCGATGCGGCGCGGTACCGACAGCGCATTCACGCAATCCGCGATACCTGGACGCGATCGGCGCTGTCGCGGCTTGCGGACCCCGACCGCAAAGATGATGGCAAGCCCGCCCCGATCTTTGTTGTCGGCATGCCCCGTTCCGGTACCACGCTGGTTGAACGGCTTCTGGCCCGGCATCCCGCGGTCCACGGCGCCAGCGAACTCCCGGGCATCAGCGATATCGAACGTCGACTCCGGGCTGGTGCGCTGGTGCCGGACCCTGCACAGCTGACCGTGGAACAATTACGGCCTCTCGCCGACGCCTATCTGGTCTCGGCGGGTGCCGGAGGCCGTGCGCGATTCACCGACAAGATGCCCGGGAATTTTCTTCATCTCGGTCTGATCCAGGCGCTGCTGCCCCGGGCCCGGGTGATCCACTGCCGGCGTCATCCGCTGGACACCGGGCTCTCCTGTTTCGCACAGGATTTCAGTGCGCTGGGTCTGGCCTGGAGCCGGCGGCTCGAGCACATCGCAGACTATTATCAGGGCTATCGATCATTGATGGATCACTGGGTAGCGGTGCTGGATCTGCCCTTGCTGGACGTCGACTACGAAACGCTGGTTGCCGAACCCGAGCCCTGTACCCGGGGCATGCTGGAATTCCTCGGCCTCGAATGGGATCCCGCTTGTCTGCAGCCGGACCGGGGCGAGACCGCGTCCACCGCCAGCTATGCGCAGGTCACGCGGCCGATCTATCAGTCTTCGATCGGCCGTCACCGTCATTACGCCGCGCAGCTGGCGCCGCTGGCCGGGCGGCTCGGGATCGAGACAGATGAGCGCTGACTCTGACCAGGCGCTGGCGGAGGCAAGGGCCTCGCATCGCGCCGGCGATACGGCGTCGGCGATGCGTATCTATCAGCGCCTGCTGCAGACCCATCCGCATCAACCCGAGCTGCTGATTCTTGCGGCCACCGCCGCGGCGCAGCTGGGACGCCTTGACGAGGCAGAACAGATGGGCCGGCGTGCATTCGAGATCCGGCCGGATGGCCCGGCGGCGCTGACGCTGGGCCGCATCCTGATGCAGCGGGGCGAGACCGAGGAAGCGCTCGGCTGGTTTCAGCAGGCACGGACCGATACCCGGGTCGCGGCCGATGCCGCGTTCCATCAGGGACAGCTCGAACGCGCAGCCGGCCGATTCGATGCTGCCGCCGACGCGCTCGGCGCTGCATTGGAGACCGCACCGAATCACGCCCCGGCCTGGAACGAACTCGGTGTCACACGTATGGCCCAGTACCGCCATAAAGAGGCCCGGACCTGTTTCGAGACGAGTCTCGAACACCGGCCCGGAGACCTGCCGACACTTGGCAATCTGGCACGGGCCTGTATCGAAGCCGGTGACACGGCGGCGGCAGAACGGGCCATCGATGCGCTGTGCGCCGACCACCCCGGCGACGCCGGGGGGTCAAAATTTCTGGGTGCACTGAGAAAGCAGCAGGGTCGTCTGACCGAGGCCGCCTCGGCCTGGGAGCAGGCCACGGTCTTGGCCCCCGAGGATGCCGGTGCCTGGACCGGACTCGCGACCACCCGACAGGCCATGGCGGATTATGCCGCTGCCGCTGCGGCCTATGATCGGGCGCTGGCGCTTGCGCCGGACAATCCGGATACCATCGCCGCCAGAGCCGAGTGGCTGGAATGGCAGGGGCGTTATCAGGACGGCATCGACAGCCTCGAAGTCCTGACCCCGGCACAGCGTTCGGATGCCGGTCCGTCCCTGGTCGCGGCCCGCCTGTGGCGTCGGCTCGGCGAACCGGCGCGCGCCCGGGACCTGCTCGCC
>JBATKC010000026.1:0-11964 GCA_049669065.1 Gammaproteobacteria bacterium | reverse complement strand
GCTGGCCATGGACGAACCGACCTGATGAAAAACGCTATGTGTCGGCACCCCGGAATATGGCTGGCGCTTGTGCTGATGTTCCCGGGACCGCATGTCGCAGACGCGCGGGCCGACACCGTCGAGACGTCCGGCGACGTGTTGCGTGTGGCGATCCCGCTGGCGGCATACGGCCTTGCCTGGCAGCGCGATGACGCACCCGGCCGCCGCCAATTCCTCTGGGCTTTCGCCGCTACTGTTGCCAGCACCTATGGGCTCAAGGCGGCGATAAAGAAGGAGCGGCCCAATGGTGACGATAACGACGCGTTTCCCTCCGGCCACACCTCCAGCGCATTCGCGGGCGCCGCCTTTTTGCACCGGCGATACGGTTTGTCAGATGCCTGGCCCGCCTATCTGCTCGCCGCCTATACCGGCTGGACGCGGGTCGATTCCGATAACCACGACACCTGGGACGTGGTCGGCGGCGCCGCGCTGGCCATCGGCTGGAACTGGTGGCTGGTCAAGCCCCGGGATCCGGTCACGGTCGAGCCGGTCGCGCGTTCGGACCTCGTGGGTCTGCGAGTCAGCGGGCGGTTCTAGACCGCCATCCGATTCGCTATAGCAGCGCGTCTACCTTGGCGGCGCAGATAAAGTCGTTGCGTGACAGGCCGTCGATCGCGTGGGTGGTAAAACGCACCAGACAATGGCCCCAGCCCACTTCCATATCCGGATGGTGGCCTTCCGCATTGGCGACCCAGGCGACCGCGTTGACAAATGCCATGGTGCGGTAGAAGCCCTTGAAAATGAAATCCCGCCGGATCTCGGTGGCATCGGCGTTCAGGCTCCAGTCTGCGTGGAGATCCGAGAGCAGCCCTTCGGCTTCTTCGCGGCTCATCGGTCTTACACCGCCCTCGCAGGGCTCACAGCGTTCAGCAGTCAATTCGGTCATCGGTGTTCCTTGAAGTGCTCCGGCTCGGCCGGGGTTAGCTCGCCGCTTTTTCTTTTGGCGGGAAGGCAGGAGGATGCATGCCCAACTGGCGCGCCTGGCTGATCATCGCGAGCAGATCCATCTGCGCCAGCCGGTAGAGTTCGTCCGAATTCTCGATGATGAAGTAGATCGGCTGGTAGATGTCTATCCGGTAAGGGGTGCGCAGGGCTTCGAGCGGGTCGAAGCGTTTGCGCGCCGGCACGTCGCTGTCCAATGCGTATTGCACTTCGCCGATCGAGGAGCACAGACCGGCGCCATAGGCCCGCAGCGGGCGTCCAGGCCGCTGGATCAGACCAAACTCAACGGTGAACCAATACAGACGCGCCAGCATCGCGTGATCTTCCTTGCGTGCCGCCACGCCGGCCTTCCCGTACGCATGGCTAAACGCGGCGAAGCCTTCGTCCAGCAGCAGCGGCGTGTGGCCAAAAATCTCGTGGAATACATCCGGTTCCTGCAGATATTCCATCTGCTCGCGGGAGCGGATAAACGTGGCCGCGGGGAAGCGCCTGGCGGCCAGCAATCCGAAGAACTCGGTGAACGGGATCAGAGCCGGAACCGGCGCCACCTCCCAGCCGGTGTGTTCGCGCAGCACCGCGGACACATCGTTGAGTTGGGGCACCCGGTCGTGGGGAAATTTCAGTCGTTCCAGATTCTCCAGATATGCGCTGCAGGCGCGGCCGGGCAGGATGCCCATCTGGCGCGCGTAGAGTTCCGACCAGATCTGATTTTCTTCGTCGCTGTATTCAATAAAACCGTTTTCGTCCGGGGTCTTGGAGGCGTACTTCGTGCCCTTACCCATAATCACACTCCGCTGTGCATAACATGCGCGTATTCTATCCGCGATCACCGATTCTCACATGACGCGCCGCCGCACATGCAGGCCGGTGGACAGATCCGGATTGTCGCGTTACGGATCAGGCTCTTGGTGCGTAATGGCGGCTGACATAGGCTTCGACCAGAGCCTGAAAATCCGCCGCGATGCCGTCTCCCTTAAGCGTCACGGTCTTTTTGCCGTCCTCGTAGACCGGCGCAACCGGCGTTTCTCCGGTGCCGGGCAGGCTGATGCCGATATTTGCGTGCTTGCTCTCGCCGGGACCGTTGACCACACAGCCCATGACCGCCACGGTCATGTCTTCAACGCCCTGATATTGCTTGCGCCACTCGGGCATGCGATGACGTATGTGATCCTGAATGTCCCGGGCGAGGACCTGAAACACCGTGCTTGTGGTGCGCCCGCAGCCGGGACAGGCGATGACCATTGGCGTGAACGAGCGCAGCCCCATGGTCTGCAGGATCTCCTGGGCGACGATGACCTCGCGGGTGCGGTCGCCTCCGGGTTCCGGCGTCAGCGAGATGCGTATGGTGTCGCCGATGCCTTCCTGCAACAACACGGCCAGGGCGGCGGTCGAGGCGACGATGCCTTTGGAGCCCATACCCGCCTCGGTGAGTCCCAGGTGCAGGGGGTAATCGCTCGCATCCGCCAGCGCGCGGTAGACCGAAATCAGGTCCTGTACGCCGCTCATTTTGCAGGAGAGGATGATCCGGTCGGCGGCAAGGCCGATCTGCTCCGCCCGCCGGGCGCTGCCGATCGCTGAAGCGATCATCGCCTTGTGCACCACCTGATCCGTGTCCAGCGGCTCGCTGCTGGCCGAGTTTTCATCCATCAGCCGGGTCAGCAGTTCCTGATCCAGGCTGCCCCAGTTGACGCCGATACGCACCGGCCGGTCATAGCGGCAGGCGACTTCGATCATGGCGGCAAACTGGGGGTCCCGCTTGCTGCCGCGGCCGACGTTGCCCGGGTTGATGCGATATTTGGACAGCGCCTTGGCACACTCGGGGTAGCGCGTCAGCAGCTTGTGACCGTTGAAGTGGAAATCGCCGACCAGCGGGGCATTGACCCCGAGCTGGAACAGTCGTTCGCGGATGGTCGGTACTGCGCGGGCGGCTTCCTCGGTATTGACCGTGATACGCACCAGCTCAGAACCGGCCTTGGCCAGCGCCTTGACCTGCGCGACGGTGGCGTCCACGTCTGCCGTGTCCGTATTGGTCATCGACTGTACGACCACCGGCGCGCCGCCGCCTATACGCACATGGTCGACGGCCACACCAAGGGTGTGGCGGCGGATCACGCTGAGGGTCTGCTGACTCATTGCTGGTGGAATGTCACTTGCGGGTGTCCGGAGCGACGATAATAGCCGATGCCCGGGCTAGCGGGCTGCGGCCTGCTGTTCAATCCAGCGACGGGTGTTCTGCTCCATCAACTCCAATGGCACGGGTCCCGTCGCCAGCAGCTGATCATGGAATGAGCGGATGTCGAATGCCTCCCCCAGCCGCGTTTCGGCCTCCGCACGCAGCCGTTTGATCTGCAGCTCACCGATCTTGTAGGCCAGCGCCTGGCCGGGCCAGCTGATGTAGCGGTCCACTTCATTGACGATATCCAGCTCGGTCTTGGCCGCGTTGGCCTTGAAAAAGTCGATCGCGCGCTGACGCTCCCAGCCAAACGCATGGATGCCGGTGTCGATCACCAGCCGCACTGCCCGCCACATCTCGTAGGTGAGCTGGCCGAACCTGGAATAGGGGTCCCGATAGAGGCCCAGATCTGCCCCCAGGCTCTCGGTGTAAAGCGCCCATCCCTCGCTGAACGCAGTCAGATAATCGTGACGGCGGAACGCCGGTAGCTGACCCAGTTCCATGGTCAGGGCGTTCTCCAGATGGTGACCGGGCATGGCCTCGTGCACCGTCAGCACCTCGATCTCGTATTTGGGCCGCGTCGACGGCTGATAGAGGTTGACGTAATAAAAACCCGCGCGGCTGCCGTCGTCGGCCGGCGGCGAATAAAAAGCGGTCGTGGTGTGCGGCGCCACTGCGTCCGCGATCGGGCGCAGCCCATAGGGCATGCGCGGCAGGCGGCCGAACAGTTTTACCAGCTCAGGATCGATGCGCTTGCTGGTGGCCAGATAAGCATCGAACAGGGCTTCCGGCGTCTCGTAGTAAAACTGCGGGTCGGTGCGGAGGAAGACCAGGAAATCCGCGAAGCCGCCGTCGAAGCCGATGCTGTCGATCAGGCTCTGCATCTCGGCACGGATACGGGCAACCTCGTTCAGGCCGATCTCGTGGATCTGTTTCGCAGTCAAAGCCGTCGTCGTGAAATAGCGGATACGGTTGGCGTAGAAGGCCTGGCCCTCGGGCTCCGCGCCGACGCCAAAGCTGGTGCGAGCCTGAGGCAGATAGGTGTTGTCGAGGAATTCGGCAAAACGTCGATATGCCGGGACCACGACGTCCTCTATGGCAGTGGCGGCCTCGTCCCGGAGCGCGCTCTGCCGGGCCGGTGCGATGCCCTGCGCCATGGTCTCGAACGGCGTGTGGAACGGGCTGGCAGCCGGATCGGTGACCAGCAGCGGCGGCAGCTGGTCGCGGATGCGCTCGACGATGATTCGGGGTTGCGCGATGCCGCGATCGAGGGAGTCCTGGAACAGCGCGATGGTCTGGTCCACATAGACGCCGAAGCGCCGTAAGCGGCTGATCCAGTCGCGGTAGTCCTGCTCGCTGTCGAAACGCAGGCTTTCGGCCAGGGCATAGGCGGTTTGTACGCCGTCTCGCTGGTTCATCGGTGTCGCCTCGTTGCCGCCGTAAAGCGACTGACGCCCGAAGCGGTAGATATCGAGGCGATTCTGCAGGTTACGCCGGAACAGGTCGAAATTGACCTGGTCCAGCGGGTCCAGATCATCCCGGTCGATGGATGCCAGCGTCGCCAGCGCCGCCTGATCGTCCTGGTGCCGGCGCGCCAGCGCCTCAGTGCCCAGATCCGGCCAGCGATCGTTATAACGCCGGTCCCCGAGTCGCGACGCCTGGGTGGGTTCTTCCGCCAGACGCCGTTCCCAGTCACGTTCGAACAACTGATTCAGCGCCGAGGCCGCGGTGTCTGGCTGGACTTCGGCGACAGCGCACGGCGCAAGCAGGATCAGGCTCAGGGTCAGGGCAAGGACGTTTCGCATCAGCTTTCTCGACTCAAGGGCAGGGCGGAACTCAGCCGCGACATATTGTGATGCGCACGGCCACAGGGCAAGCGCAGGTGCTGGCCGGGCAGCAGGCCTTGGGCTATTATTGACGATTCAACCAGATGGTCCCGCGGGAGAGATCCTGCCGCAGCGCGGCAGGACGCCGAAGACGCAACCCGCCCGGAAACGCTCAGGCAAACGAGACGGCGGGACCATGTTGACTCTGGAGAGCGGCCGCTATGGCGGCCCACCGAAGGGGTACGGCCAGTGCTGCATAGCACTGCGCTCAATCTCTCAGGTATCAGGACAGAGGGGCGGCAGGACTCCGGTCCTGTCGCCTTTTTTATTGCTCTCGCCGCAGTGGCGGGGCCGGCCGATCCGGGAGTTTGCAGATGGGAGACAGAACACCGCTTTACGACGCCCACGTCGACATGGGTGCGCGGATGGTGGACTTTGGCGGTTGGGACATGCCGCTGCACTATGGCTCACAGATCGATGAGCACCATGCGGTGCGCAACGACGCCGGCATGTTCGACGTCTCGCACATGACCGTCGTCGATCTGTACGGCGAGCGTGTAGCCGATTTCCTCAGACGGCTGCTGGCCAACGATATCGCCAAACTCGGCGAGCCGGGCAAGGCGCTGTATACCTGCATGCTGACCGAGGACGGCGGGGTCATCGACGATCTTATCGTCTACTACCTGCGCGACGACTGGTACCGGGTCGTGGTCAATGCCGCCACCCGCGAAAAGGATCTGGCCTGGATCCGACACCACGCCGAGGCCTTCGACGTCGACGTCAAGGAGCGTAGCGAGCTGGCCATGATCGCGGTGCAGGGACCGCACGCGCGGGACAAGGCGTCGACCTGTCTGCCTGAAGAAGGTCGTGAGGCGGCGATGGCATTGACGCCGTTTTTCGCGACTGCGGCAGGTGACCTGTTTGTGGCGCGTACCGGGTACACCGGCGAGGACGGCTGGGAAATCATCCTGCCCGGCGATCGGGCAACCCAGCTGTGGGCAACTCTGGCGAATGCGGGCATCCAGCCCTGCGGCCTCGGCGCCAGGGACACGCTGCGTCTGGAGGCAGGCATGAACCTCTATGGCGGTGACATGGACGAAACCACGTCGCCGCTGGAATCGGGTCTCGGCTGGACGATTGCCTGGGAGCCGGCCGAACGGGCGTTTATCGGTCGCGAGGTGCTTGAGAAACAGCGCCAGGAAGGCGCCGGGCGCAAGCTGGTCGGACTGTTGCTGGAGGACCGGGGCGTGCTGCGTGGCCACCAGAAAGTGCTGGTCGAAGGCGTCGGCGACGGCGAAGTGACGAGCGGCAGCTTCTCACCCACGCTGGGACGCTCGATCGGCCTGGCCCGGGTGCCCGCTGGCACCGCCGACACCTGCGTGGTCGAGATTCGCGGGCGCCACCTGAAGGCGCGCGTGGTCAGGCCGCCGTTCGTACGCCACGGCAAGCCGAGGGTTTAGCTGGAATTTGACTGCATCACGGGTCCTGGGCCTGTGTTATCCGCGAGGGGAATAGGGATATGAGTGAAACACCTGCCGATCTGAAATACACCAAATCTCACGAATGGGTGCGTGACGCCGGCGACGGCACCGTGACCATGGGTATCACCGATCATGCTCAGGCCGCGCTGGGGGATCTGGTGTTCGTCGAGGTGCCGGAAGTGGGTCGCAAGCTCTCGGCCGGCGACGCCTGTGCCGTGGTCGAGTCGGTCAAGGCGGCTTCGGACGTGTATTGCCCGGTCAGCGGCGAGGTCATCGAGGCCAATGAGGAACTGGCCGGTGCGCCGGAGAAGGTCAACGACGCGCCCTACGGCGACGGCTGGCTGGTCAAGATCCGGCTGGACGACGATTCGGGTATGGATGCGCTGCTCGACGCCGCGGCCTATGCCGCGACGCTGGACGAGTAATACCGCTGGCTGCGCCGGGAACCCGTTGTAAATACAGGAATTGACCGATGCCTTTTATCCCGCATACCGAAGATGACATCCGCGCCATGCTCGACGCCATCGGCGTCGGTGCTATCGATGATCTGTTCGATGAGATCCCGCCATCATTGAGGATCTCCGAGCTGGAGCATGTGCCGACCGGCATGAGCGAGATGGAGATCCAGCGGCTGATGCGCCAGCGGGCCGCGGCGGATCACGGCGCGCTGTGTTTTATCGGCGCTGGCGCCTATGAACATCACATCCCGGCGGCCGTGTGGGAGATTACCACTCGTGGTGAGTTCTACAGCGCCTACACGCCGTACCAGGCGGAAGCCAGCCAGGGCACGCTGCAGCTCATCTACGAATACCAGAGCATGATGAGCAGCCTGACCGGTCTGGACGTGTCCAATGCGTCGCTCTACGACGGCGCGTCCGCGATGGCCGAGGCGGCGTTGATGGCGGTACGCGCAAATCGCAAATCGCAAAGCGCGCGGATCCTCGTCGCAGGCACCATCAATCCGGTGTATCTGAATGTGGCCCGTACCATCGCCGGCAACCAGGGTCTCAGCTTTGAGCCGATCCCGATGGATACGGAAACCGGTCTGATCGATCATGCGGCGCTGGCGCGCTTTGACGGTGAGGACATCACTGCGGTCGTCATCCAGCAGCCTAATTTCCTCGGCAATCTGGAGCAGGTCGATGAACTGGTCGACTGGGCTCATGCGTGCGATGCGCTGGCCATAGCGGTAGTCAATCCGCTGTCGCTGGCTTTGCTCAAACCGCCGGGTGAGTGGGGCGCCGAGGGTGCCGACATCGCCTGCGGCGAGGGTCAGCCGCTGGGCGTACCGCTGTCCTCGGGCGGTCCCTATTTTGGTTTTATGACCTGCAAAAAGGGATTTGTGCGCCAGATGCCCGGGCGCATCGTCGGACGCACGGTCGACGTCGAGGGCCGGCCCGGATTTACGCTGACGCTGCAGGCCCGGGAGCAGCACATCCGCCGGTCCAAGGCCACCTCGAACATCTGCACCAATCAGGGTCTGATGGTCACCGCTGCCACCATCTACATGAGTCTGCTCGGCAGTGAGGGCCTGGAGCGGGTCGCGGCGGCGTCGGTGGCGAATACCAAAGATCTGGTGCGCCGGCTGAGCGAGATTCGTGGTGTCCGCCCCGCGTTCAGCGGTGCACGCTTCCATGAGGCGGTATTGACACTGGATCGCCCGGTCGGGCCGGTGCTCGCTGCCCTCGCCGAGCGTGACATATTCGGTGGTTTTGACCTGTCTGCGGATTTCCCGCAATTGGGCAACGCGATGCTGGTGTGCGCCACCGAGACCAAGCTGGAACGGGACATCCAAGCCTACGCCCGGGCTATGGGCGAAATCATGCGTGAGGCTCAGGTCGCCTGAGGCTTGCCTGCAACGTCACTTTTCGAATCTGGAGAACATCATGGCCACAGTCACGCTTCACGGAAATGAAATCCACACCAACGGCGACCTGCCGCGCGTGGGTTCGAAGGCACCCGACTTCACCCTGACCGATCGCGATCTCAACGATGTCTCGCTTGGTGACTGGGTCGGCAAGAAAAAGCTGTTGTCGATCTTCCCCAGTATCGATACGCCGGTCTGCGCGATCTCGACCAAGAAGTTCAACGACTATGCCCGCGAGCACGGCGACACAGTGCTGCTGATGGTCTCTGCCGATCTGCCGTTCGCGCACAAGCGCTTCTGTGGCGATGAAGGCCTGGAAAATGTGAGCACCTTATCGACCATGCGAGCGCCGGAATTTGCCGCCAATTACGGCGTGCAGATCGAGGACGGGCCGCTGGCCGGCCTGAGCGCGCGCGCGGTCCTTGTCCTCGATGAGAACGACAATGTAGTCCATGCCGAGCTGGTGCCCGAGATCGGCCAGGAGCCGGACTACGATGCCGCGCTCAAGGCACTCGGTTGAGCCCCGGACCTGACCACAGAGGTTGCCAGAACGTTATGACTGAGCCTGTTATCTTTGAATATTCCCGTCCGGGCCGACGTGCCCAGGTCCAGGCGCCGGCCACGATGGCGAAGGTGGATCTGCCCGCGTCTTTGCGGCGCAAGACGCCACCGCGGCTGCCAGAGGTCTCCGAACTGGAGACGGTGCGCCACTATACCCGGCTGTCGAAGCTCAACTTCTCTATCGATACGCATTTCTATCCGCTGGGCTCGTGCACGATGAAGTACAACCCGCGGGCCTGCAACACGCTGGCCATGCTACCGGGTTTTATCGGCCGGCATCCGCTGGCACCGGTGAGTCACGGGCAGGGCTTCCTCGAGTGTCTGTTCGAGTTACAGGAGATGCTCAAGGACGTCACCGGGATGAAGGCGGTGTCGCTGACGCCGATGGCGGGCGCCCAGGGCGAGTTCGCCGGCGTCGCCATGATCCGTGCCTATCATCAGGCGCGCGGCGACTCCCATCGCAACGAGATCATCGTCCCCGATGCGGCGCATGGCACCAATCCGGCCACCGCCACCATGTGTGGCTGCAAGGTGATCGAAATCCCCACCCGGGACGACGGTGATGTGGATATCGAGGCGTTGCGCCAGGTGCTGGGGCCCAATACAGCCGGCATCATGCTGACCAATCCCTCGACCGTCGGCGTGTTTGAGCGCAGCATCCTCGAGATCTCGGAAATGGTCCATAAGGCTGGTGGTCTGCTCTATTACGACGGCGCCAATCTCAACGCCATCCTCGGCCGCGCGCGGCCGGGCGACATGGGCTTCGACGTCATCCACATGAACCTGCACAAGACCTTCTCCACGCCCCACGGCGGTGGCGGCCCCGGGTCCGGTGCGGTTGGTGTCGCTGACTGTCTGGAGCCATTCCTGCCGCTTCCGGTGGTGGGCAAAGAGGGCGAGTCTTATCGCTGGCTGACCGAGGCAGACAAACCACAGACCATGGGCCGGCTGTCGGCATTCATGGGCAACGCGGGCGTCTTGCTGCGCGCCTATGTCTACGCGCGGATGCTGGGCCGCGAAGGCATGCGGCGGGTGGCTGATTTCGCCACGCTGAATGCCAATTATATGGCCGCACGCCTGAAGCAGAAAGGGTTCGATCTGGCCCATCCGGATCGCCGCGCCAGTCATGAGTTTATCGTCACGCTCAAGTCCCAGGCCAAACAATTCAACGCGACTGCGATGGACTTCGCCAAACGCCTGCTGGACTATGGTTTCCATGCGCCGACCACGTATTTCCCGCTCCTGGTCCCGGAATGCCTGTTGATCGAGCCCACCGAGACCGAAGAAAAGGAAGTCCTGGACAGTTTTGTCGACGCCATGGCGTCGATCCTCGAAGAGGCCAGCCAGGACGTGGAGACACTCAAATCCGCGCCCCATACCACCCCGGTGCGCCGGCTCGATGACGTGCGGGCCGCGCGTCAGCTCGACGTGGCCTGGGCCCCGGACACCGACGCAGCCTGAGGCTGATCCGGCGAATTAGCCGTGAGGAGATTGCCATGCCCGCACTGATCTGCGGATCGTTCGCTTATGACTGCATCATGGTCTTCCCGGGCCGCTTTGCGGATCAGATCCTGCCTGATCAGATTCATATGCTGAACGTGGCGTTTCTGGTACCGGAACTGCGCCGCGAATTTGGCGGCTGTGCCGGGAACATCGCCTTCAATCTGAAGCTGCTCGGCGGCGAGGGTGAACCCATGGGTGCGATCGGTCATGATTTCGCGCCCTATGCCGCGTGGATGGATGATCACGGCGTATCGCGGCGCTACCTGCTCGAGGTGGACGCAGCCTTTACCGCCCAGGCCTACATCACCACCGACATGCAGGACAATCAGATCACCGCCTTCCATCCCGGCGCGATGGGTCATGCGCACGAGATTGCGGTGCCCGCCGATGCGGGCTTCAGCTGGGGCATGGTCTCTCCGGACGGCCGCGAGGCGATGATCGATCATGCGCGGCAATTCGCCGAGGCCGGTATCCCGTTCATCTTCGATCCCGGTCAGGGCCTGCCGATGTTCGACGGTGACGACCTCGCACGTTTTATCGAGCAGGCCAGCGTGGTCGCGGTCAATGATTACGAGGGCCAGATGCTGCAGGAGCGTACCGGTCTCAGCGCCGAACAGATTTCGCAGCGGGTTGACGCACTGGTCATCACCCGCGGCAGCGAGGGTTCCGTGGTGATCCGCGATGGCCAGGTCACCGAGATCCCGACCGCGAGACCCACCGCGGTCACGGACCCTACCGGGTGTGGTGACGCCTACCGTGCCGGCTTGTTGTATGGATTGATGGCCGGCGCCGACTGGGAGACCACCGGCCGCATCGCTTCGCTGATGGGGGCGATCAAGATCTCCAGTCACGGCACGCAAAACCACCGTCTCAATCCGGACAATTTCCGCGAGCGCTTTGTCGAGAACTTCGGTTACGAGCCGGGTGTATGAAGCGCCGCGGATCGATGCTGCCGGCGCTGCTGTCGGTGCTGTCACTGTTTACCGGTGCCGCCGTCGCTCAGGAGGCGGACTGGCGCAGCACGCTGGGGCGGGTCGCGTCCGGCGTGGTATCAATCCGGGTTGACGGTACCCGCGCGTTCGACACTAACTGGAACCAGTCGACTCAGGCCACCGGCTTTGTGGTCGATGCCGAGCGCGGTCTGATCCTGACCAATCGACACGTAGTCACGCCGGGGCCGGTGGTCGCCGAAGCGATCTTTATCAACAACGAAGAAGTGGAGCTGCGCGCGGTCTATCGGGATCCGGTGCATGATTTCGGCGTTTATCGCTACGACCCGGCGAGCCTGCGCTTTATCCAGCCAGCGGAGCTGCCGTTGCGGCCCGACGGCGCCCAGGTCGGCCGCGAGATCCGGGTTATCGGTAATGATGCCGGCGAACAATTGTCGATCCTGGCCGGCACGCTGGCGCGACTGGATCGCAAAGCGCCCGACTACGGCCGCGGCAAGTATGGCGATTTCAATACCTTCTATTACCAGGCGGCATCGAGCACATCCGGCGGTTCATCCGGTTCGCCGGTGATCGATATCGAGGGCAGCGTCGTGGCGCTCAATGCGGGCGCCAACACCCAGGC
>JBATKC010000025.1:0-5517 GCA_049669065.1 Gammaproteobacteria bacterium | reverse complement strand
CCACACAGCTGCCCTCGCGGCCACGACCACGGCCCGCGAAACGCTGACACAACAGCCTCCCTGTCCGTGCCTGACGCAGCCTACGGCGGCGGCTACACGACAAAGGTCTAATTCGAATGCGCCAACCCGGTCGTCTATGCTTTGATCGGGTTTCCGTATGCACGGGCATGTGTCTGAATGCGCAGGGAGGTAGCTTGTGAAAATGCTTTCAGTTAAGTGGTTTTTTGCTGCGGCTTGGCTGACGGCAGGGCTGGTCCTTACCGTCTCCGCCTCGGGCGCAGCATTGAGTGAAGACGCCCAGGATTGCGTGGATTGCCATACCAAACGCACACCGGCCATGGTGACGGACTGGATGAAAAGCGCGCACGCCGAACAAGGCGTCTCCTGCTTTGACTGTCACGTGGTCGCCAAAGATTCGCCGATGGGCACACCGCATCGGCGCACCGGCCACAAGGTTTCCGTGCTGGTGCCCGCCCCCGTCTGCGGCGAGTGTCACGCGGACCAGGTCGAGGAATTTAACGCCAGCGGTCACTTCCGTGCCTATCGCCAGCAGATTCCGAAAGACAGCCTCCATGCCCTGACCTCTATTCATGAGGGCCGGGAGCATCCGGAATTTGGCGGCGCGGCCAACGAGACCGGCTGTATCCAGTGCCACGGCACCGAGATCAAGCTCGACGCCGACGGCCGCCCCACTCCGGAGACCTGGCCGAACTCCGGCGTCGGCAATGTCTACCCTGACGGCAGCACCGGTAGCTGTGGTGTGTGTCACACGCGTCATCAATTCTCGAATGCGGAAGCCCGCAAGCCATACGCCTGCGCGTCCTGCCATCTCGGACCGGACCATCCCAATATCGAGATCTACGAGAACAGCAAGCACGGTCATATCTACCGGACCGAGGGTTTCACCTGGGACTTCGACGGCAAACCGAACGAATGGCAGCCCGGCGAGGACTACCGGGCACCCACCTGCGCGTCCTGCCACATGAGCCAGGTCGGCGACCTGGCGATGACCCACAACGTCAGCGATCGCCTCTACTGGGTCCAGTGGTCCAAGAGTTCGCCGGTGCGGGGTTCCGACGACGTCATGAGCCCGATCCTCGGTGACGGACCGGCCGGACGGGAGAAGATGCGGGAGGTCTGCGCTGCCTGTCACAGCGGCGATCACACCGACGGCTTCTTCGCCCAGGCTGACAAGGCGGTGAACCTTTACAACGAGGCCTATTACAAACCGGCCGTGGAGATGCTCAACGATCTGAAATCGAAGGGTCTGCTGCGCGATAACCCGTGGACCGATCCGTTCCAGGTCAAGTACTACTTCCTGTGGCATCACGAAGGCCGCCGCGCGCGGATGGGCGCCACCCACGGCGCACCGGACTACGCGCACTGGCACGGCTTTTTCGAGTTGATGCAGGATCTTTACGAGCTGGAAGGTATGTACGAACGACGTATCGCCAGCGGCAAGATCGAAGAATAAGAAACGACCTGTCTGCGCCGGCGTCCATCCGGGCGCCGGCGTTTTTTTGTTGTCCAGGAGCATCACGGGCTGTCGCTCTGGCCCGGGTCGAGTGGCATAAGCGCCATGGGAGTGTTTATCTAATTCGATATTTCGACTATTATCGAAATATGAATGACATCGATGCCGTCGACGCCCTCTCCGCCCTCGCCCATCCGCTGCGTCTGCGAGTGTTCCGGATGCTGGTCGCTGCCGCTCCCAAGGGCGTCCCGGCTGGCCGCATCGCCGAAACCCTGGGCGTGCCGGCATCGAGTCTCTCTTTTCATCTGTCCCAGCTGCAGCAGGCCGGGCTTGTAACCGCCACCCGCCAGCAACGCTTCATCCTCTACGCCACGGATATCGACGCCACCCGGCAACTGATGGAGTTCCTGACCGCGGACTGCTGCGGCGGCCGACCGGAATTGTGCGGCCGGCCCGGACTGACAGCCAATTGCGCCACGACCAAAGGAGTCTCGCCCCCATGAACGACCGGATCTTCAATGTCCTGTTTCTCTGCACCGGCAATTCCGCCCGAAGCATCATGGCCGAGGCCATCCTCAACCGCCTGGGCCGCGGCCGCTTCCACGGCTACAGTGCCGGCAGCCAACCCCGTGGCGAGATCCAGCCCATGGCCCTGGACATCCTCCGGCGCAGCAATCATCCGGTGGATGAACTGCGCTCCAAGGATTGGACAGAATTCGCGGGCGAGGATGCGCCCAGACTCGATTTCGTCTTTACTCTTTGCGACCAGGCAGCGGCGGAATCCTGCCCGGTCTGGCCCGGTCAGCCGATGAGTGCGCATTGGGGGCTGCCGGATCCGGCGGCGGCACAAGGCAACGACGCGCTGGTCCGGCTCGCCTATGCGGACGCCTACCGGATGCTCAGCAACCGCATCGATATCTTTATCAACCTGCCGCTGACGTCGCTGGATCAGCTGACGTTACAACGCAGGCTGGATGACATCGGCAAGGCGAACACCGAGCAGCAAGCATCAGCGCAGGCGTAAACGGAGCCCAACGCAGATGAATGACAGTGATGTTGCCAAGGGTCCGATGAACCTCTTCGAACGTTATCTGACCCTGTGGGTTGCTCTGTGCATCGGTGCCGGGATCCTGCTGGGGAAATTTGCACCGGAGGTCGCCCGGACGCTGGATGGCATGGCGATCCACGTCAACGGGGCACCGGTCGTGTCCATACCGATTGCCTTGTGCCTGTTCTTCATGATGTACCCCATCATGGTCAAGATCGATTTCCACGAAGTGGTCAAGGCGGGCAAGTCGGCGCGCCCGGTCGGCCTGACCCTGTTTATCAACTGGTGTATCAAACCGTTCACCATGTTTGCCATCGCCAGCTACTTTCTCGGCACGCTGTTCCTGTCGATGATCGGTCCCGATGCAGTGGATCTGGTCAAGATGCCGCTGGGAGCGGACCTGACGGTGGGCCAGACCTACGGTGCGGGCCAAGTCGTACTGGTCGATGGCGTAAAGATGCTCGAGGTGCCCCTGTGGCGGAGCTATCTCGCCGGCTGCATCCTGCTGGGGATCGCGCCGTGCACGGCCATGGTGCTGGTCTGGGGCTATCTGTCCAAAGGTAACGACGGTCACACGCTGGTCATGGTGGCCATCAACTCCCTGACCATGCTGGTGCTGTTCGGCGTCCTGGGCGGGTTCCTGCTCGGCGTGGGCAGGCTGCCGGTCCCGTGGCAGGCGCTGTTGCTGTCCATCGGTATCTACGTGGCACTGCCATTGGTGGCGGGCTATGTATCCCGTAAGTGGATTATCTCGGCGAAGGGCGAGCAGTGGTTCAGGGAGACCTTTCTGCACTTTCTGACGCCCGTGACCATCACCGCGCTGCTGATCACGCTGGTCCTGCTGTTTTCGTTCAAGGGCGAGACTATCGTCAGAAATCCGTTGACCATCCTCTGGATCGCGATCCCGTTGTTTGTCCAGACCGTGCTGATATTCGCCCTGGGTTACGGTCTGTCGAAGATCATGGGCCTGACTTATGAGAACGCGGCACCGACCGCCATGATCGGCGCCTCCAACCATTTCGAAGTGGCGATCGCCACAGCGGCCATGTTGTACGGATTGTCGTCCGGTGCGGCACTGGCCACCGTCGTCGGGGTGTTGATCGAAGTGCCTCTGATGCTGATGCTCGTGAGATTCTGTCTGCGCACGCAGCACTGGTTTGGCCGCGAGCCGGTTCCGGCAGCCGCGACCGGCGGGTCGCCTTCCCCACCGGGGGCGTAGCGATCGCCTCTTGATGGGGTGCCCGGGGGCGTCCCGGGAATAGGAAGCTGGCGATCCCGGCGACGCTTGCGTTCGTGCCAGTTGCTGGTCGTCACAGACGCGACGGTGTCCAGGAACACATACCCAAGAAGACGGGTACGCGATCGGTCCTGATCCGGCCGGCCCGACGATTCCCGAACAAGGGGCCCGTGCGGTCCGGGACAAAAACCCGGGGACAAAAAAGGGCGCCCGCCTGGGGGTGGCGGGCGCCCTGGTCCGGGTCGGACCCGGTGTCAGAGGATTACGGCTGAGTACCGCCTGAGAGCGGATTGTCGGTCCAGCCCAGAGCCTGCCAGTCGATCACGCCGGTGGCATGGCAATCGGTACAGTCGTTATCCATGCCCCAGGCCTGCTCTTTGACCGGCACTTCGTGGTTCACCGTCAGATACATCAAGGTGTCCACGAATTCATATGCGCCGGAATAGACCTGGCTGGTGTAGGCCGCGCCGTCCTGCAGGGCCAGATCCCAATCGTAGTTGCCCCAGTACGGGTTGGGTCCGCCCTTGGTGCCGAACAGATGGGGCACCAGGATGCGCTGGTTGTTGGCGTCCGCAACCTGTTTGCCGACCATCTTCTTGAACGGATAGATCATGGCAGCCGGGTTGGTGTAATCGGTGGCCGGGGCCGCCAGCACGGCGGGCAGGCTCGTGTACTGATCGTTGTCGTTGATCAGGAACTTCTCCCATTTGCCGTCGTAGAACAGCAGCGTCGGGCGCACGTTGTTCTCCCAGACGAAGCTGCCCTTCTTCGGGTCATAGACCGGGACGTCGTACCCGCCGACCGTCTCCGTTTCCACGCCCCTGCCGACGTCGCCAGCGGTGGACCAATCCCAGTACACCTTTGTCGGCTCATTCCGGGCGAAGGTGGGGATATGGCAGGTCTGGCAGGCGATGCGGGGATGCAGACCGATGATCTGCTCCACCGTGGAGCCCGCGTGGATATTGGTACGATCGCCATGGCAATCGCCGCAATCCTGCATATCGCCTTCGTCGGTGGAATGGAACACCATGCCGCCGATGCCGTGGGAGAGCACGTTGCCGTCCGCATCCTTCTTGACCTGGTGGCAGTCCACACAGACACGATTGCCACCGTCGGTCCCCATGTGCACGTCGTATTCGGCAGTGGTGTCCGCCAGTGACATGGCCAGATCGCCGTGTTTGACGTTATTGCCGCCACCCGCCTTGGCGTGGCAGAACAGGCAGGCCTTGCGGGTGGGTGTGCCTTCGTTGACGGCGATATTCTGAGCCACCGCCTGCAGGTCGACCGCCGGATCCGGCGCGCCCGCGGCCGGCGGGGCCTTGGCATAGGTGCCGGTCTGGTCGTGGCAGACCAGGCAATCGACATTCTTCGGGTTACCGAAGTCGAAGGTGTCGTCCGCATAGCCGATGCCGGCGTGGCACTGGGTGCAGCGGCCTTCGTTGGTGGGCACGGCGATGCAGAAGTTGTTGATGATGTCGTTCTTGCCGTGCTGCTCGTTCTCGAAGCCTTCGATGCCGGTCGCCAGGCCTTCCCACGTAAAGTGGGCGGTGGTGATGACATCGTCGCCGATCGGTCCGTGGCAATTCAGACAGGATTGAGTGTCCTCATAGGCCGTATCGGTGAAATAGGCCTTATGCAGGACCTCGGCGTCGGCGAGGGACGGCTGCAGCACGCAGTCGTTGACGTCGATGACGCCGTCGTCATTGGTGTCTTCGTCGGGAAAATCCGCGACACCGTTTTCGTTCAGGTCCCAACAGC
>JBATKC010000024.1:0-3696 GCA_049669065.1 Gammaproteobacteria bacterium | reverse complement strand
GATCAGTATCGCGAAGCCGCAGCCGTATTGACCGAGCGCCGCCGGGCGGCGGCAAAACGGCTGAGCGAAGGCGTGACCGCGGCGATGCGCCAGCTCGGCATGCCGGGCGGCCGGTTCGAGGTCAATGTCGAAGCTGCAGAGTCGCCCGTGGTATCGGCGGTGGGAGTGGATCGGATCGAATTCCTGGTCACCGCAAATCCCGGCCAGCCGGCCGCGCCGCTGGCAAAAGTCGCTTCAGGCGGCGAACTGTCCCGCATCAGTCTGGCGATCCAGGTCGTCGCCAGCGCGGATTCAGCCCTTCCCTGTCTGGTATTCGACGAAGTGGACTCGGGCGTCGGCGGGGGCGTGGCGGAGATCGTAGGTCGGCGGCTGCGCGAACTGGGTGATGGCCGTCAGGTGCTCTGTGTCACACACCTGCCCCAGGTCGCCAGCCAGAGCCATCATCATCTCCGGGTCAGCAAGCTGGCGAGCGCCAAGACCACCCGCACCACGCTGGCCGCGCTGAACGAGGATGAAAAAGTCGAAGAGCTTGCGCGCATGCTCGGCGGCGTGAAGATCACCGCCACCACCCGGCGGCACGCGCGCGAGATGATCGAACAGGCTCGCAACCGGGCTTAGCCGGAACCCTCCTCGCGGTACGGACAATCGTCGCGTTTGCAGGCGCCGTAAATGATCAGTGAGTGGTTGGTGATATCGAAGCCATGCTCGCCGGCTATGACCCTCTGACGGTCCTCGATCATCGGGTCGACAAACTCCTCCACACGACCGCAATCCTGACACACGATATGGTCGTGATGGGCGCCGTCATCGAGTTCGAATACCGCGCTGCCGCCCTCGAAGTTGTGCCGCTGCACCAGACCGGCGGTCTCGAATTGGGTCAGGACCCGGTAGACCGTCGCCAGCCCGATATCTTCACCCGAATCCAGCAGCGCCTTGTAGACGCCTTCGGCAGTCAGGTGGAGCTCATGTTTCTGCTCCAGGATCTCGAGGATCTTGACCCGTGGCAGCGTGACCTTGAGTCCGGCTTTCCTGAGATCGTTGCTCTCCACCTAAGATACCCCCGGCTACACTATGCGCGACATGGAAAGGAGAATGGTTCCTGTTATTATTACCGACTTGCCCCCGGTCGCCAAAGAAATATGCTTCGCCCTTCTTTTATCAGTGTTATCCCGATGCGCCTGCTGACCCGCCTCCTCGCCCGCGCGCTGGGAATCGTGTTCCTGACCGCAAGCCTGGCCGCCGCCAGCGGTTGCATGCTGCGCAACTTCACGCTCAAGCCGTACCGGATCAATATCCAGCAGGGAAATTTTCTGGAGGAGGAGGACGTCGACCAGGTGCAGACGGGGATGACCCGCAGCCAGGTACGGTTTTTGCTTGGCACACCAATGATCGAAGACGTGTTCAACAACGATCGCTGGGACTACATCTACTACCTGAAGATCGGCCGATCCCAGGAGGTCTATACCCGCCACTTTATCGTCTTTTTCGAGGGCGATCAGGCGGTGCGCGTGGAGAAGGATCTGGGTAACACCCAGGAGAATGACGAAGGCGAGATCATCGAGTCGCGCGAAAGCTGAACGGCTCAGCCGGCCAGATCGGACTCATCCTTGCCTTTGTTGCGGCCCATCGTTTTGCCGAGCGCCGCCAGTTCCCGACGCACCACTTTTGGATCGGCTTTGAGCGGCCGGTATACCTCTACCCGGTCACCCTGCTGCAGCGTCTGGCCGGGTTTGACCAGCTTGCCGAAGATGCCCATCCGGTTGCTGCCGAGGTCGATCTCCGGGAACTCCTCCTCGATACCGGACAGCCGCACCGCTTCTTCCGCAGTGGTGCCAGGCGGCACTTCCAACGACAGGATCGATTGGGCTTCTGGCGTGGCATAAGCCACCTCGACCCGGATGAATTCAGCGTCGTCCATAGACATCCCGCGCCCGTTTCGAAAACGCGTCGACCAGCGACCGGGCCACATCCTCAAACACCGGTGCGAACAACATGCCGCCCATAAAGCTGTCAAATTCGAAGCGCATCTCCAGCCGCACTTCGCTAGCGGTTTCGTCGAGGCGGTCGAAATACCAGTGACCTTCGAGATGGCGGAATGGCCCGTCCACCAGTCCGATCTCGATGCGCTCTCCCGTCACCAGCTGGTTGCGGGTGGTAAAGACACGCGACATCTTCCCTCGGGTCAGCTCGAGGCTGGCTTCCATAAAGCGTTCGGTCTCACTGTGGACCACCGCCGAGCGGCACCAGGGCAGAAATTCGGGATAGGCGCGTACGTCGTTGACCAGGGCATACATGTCGTCAGCCGCATACGGCACCAGAGTCGAGCGGCGCAACTCACGCATAAATCACACCAGCCCGAGGGCGCCCAGGATGCCCGCCGCATGCAAAAACACCAGCAATACGGAAATCGGTGCCACCCAGCGGGCGAGGAAGCGCCAGGTACGATAGGCCGGGCCGGTGCCGATACCCAGTTCGTCCGCCGAGGAGTTCTTGCACATGATCCAGCCGGCGAAGACCGTGATCAGGAATCCGCCCAGGGGCAGCAATACGTTGCTGGCCAGATGATCGATATTGTCGAACATGTTGCCGCCGAAGATGCGCACGTCCGACAGCAGATTGAAGGAGAACACGGTCAGCAGACCCATGGCCCAGATCAGGATGCCGATGACGATGGCCACGCTGCGGCGGCTGAGGCCGTGACTCTCGACGCTCCATGCCACAGCCGGCTCGAGCAAGCCGATCGCCGAGGTCCACGCAGCAACCAGGAGCAGCAAGAAGAACAACGGGCCCAGCAACCAGCCCCAGGGCATGATGCCGAAGGCAAGGGGCAGGGTCTCGAATACCAGCCCGGGACCTTGGGCCGGGTCGAGACCATTGGCGAACACGATGGGGAAAATGACCAGGCCGGACACCAGCGCGATCATCGTGTCGACCACGACCACGGCAAAAGAAGTGCGGCTGATCGATGTGCCTTCTGGCAAGTATGCGCCATAGGCCATGATCGCGCCCATGCCGAGGCTCAGGGTAAAAAACGCCTGCCCCATCGCCATCAGCATGCCGGCGGGGGTGAGCGCGTCGAAGTCTGCACGGAACAGGAACTCGACGCCGCCGGCGAAATCGGCGGCGACTATGGAATAGACCAGCAGCCCGCCGAGCAGAAACACCAGTGCCGGCATCAGGAAGCGCACCAGTTTCTCCAGACCCCGCTCCACGCCACGGCCGACGATAATCACGGTCAGCGTCATAAAGATGGTGTGCAACACGACGACCTTGAGCGGGTTCGCCTGCAGCGCCTCAAACAGACCGTGGATCTCGTCTTTGGGCAGATGACTGAAATTGCCCACCAGGCTGTGTCCGAGATATGCGATCGTCCAGGCGCCGATCACGCTGTAGAAAGACAGGATCAGGAAACCGGCGAGGATGCCCATGACGCCGACCAGACTCCAGGCCGCGTGGCTGCCCTCTTCCTCGCCGACGATGTGCATGGTGGCAATGGGGTTGCGCCGCCCGCGTCTGCCGATCATCACTTCCGAGATCATGATCGGCAGACCGATCGCGAATACGCAGAGGATATAGAACAACACAAAGGCGCCGCCCCCGTTCTCGCCAACCATAAACGGGAAGCGCCAGATGTTGCCGAGCCCCACGGCCGAGCCACTGACGGCAAGCACGAAGGCGAGTCTGGAAGACCAGAAA
>JBATKC010000023.1:0-9873 GCA_049669065.1 Gammaproteobacteria bacterium | reverse complement strand
CGTCAACACCGTCAGGGAACGGATCAGGCGGCTATGGGTTAAAGAGGGGGACAGTGCCGAATCTCGCTCCATCGGTCGTCTCCGGACGCCCACGTCCGTGGGCGGTTGGCTGTTATAATTGGCCACTAATCGTCCGCCAACAAGGCGGTGATCCGAGTGTAGCCCTCGCGCAGAAGCCGGGAGCACGCTCGAGACTGGAACGGACATTAGCAGATGGTGTCAGTATTGTCATAATTCTAGCGTCGATTTGTGACGCACTACACGAAATTAAAAAAACGTCGTTTATGGCCAAATTGCAGATTCTCGAATACCCCGATCCACGGCTGCGTACCGTGGCCAAGCCCGTGGAGGCCGTAGATGACCGGATCCGCCAGCTGGCGCGGGACATGCTCGAGACCATGTACGAGGCTCCCGGTATCGGTCTTGCGGCCACCCAGATTGATGTGCACATCCGCTTGTTGGTGGCAGATGTCTCCGAGGATCGGGCCGACCCAAGGGTCTTTATCAACCCCGAGATCATCGAAAAAGACGGTATCGAGGTGATGGAAGAGGGTTGTCTTTCGGTGCCCGGCATCTATGAGAAGGTCGAACGAGCCGATCACATTCGGCTGCGCTCGACCAACCTGGACGGAGAGACGGTGGAAAGTGAGGCTGAGGGCCTGTTGGCGGTCTGCATACAACACGAGATCGATCATCTCGACGGCAAGCTGTTTGTCGACTATCTCTCGGATCTCAAGCGGCAGCGTATTCGCAAACGCCTCGAGAAAAGTCGCCGCAGCCAGGCACCTGAGCCTGATATCCGCGCCCGCTCCCCGGCTATCTGAGCCAGCAGCAGCGGAGCAAGGACACTGGACCTGATCTTCGCAGGGAGCTCCGAGTTTGCCGTCGCCAGCCTGAGCGCATTGCTGGAGGCGGGCCACGGGATCAGGGTCGTGTTGACCCAGCCGGATCGCCCCGCCGGTCGCCGACGCCAGCTGACGCCGACGCCGGTGCGCGGATTCGCCAGGGACCGTGGGCTTGATACCCGGACCCCCAAAAGCCTGCGTGATCCGCATCTGCTGCGGGATCTGGCCGACTTCGATCCGGACGTCATGGTTGTGGTCGACTATGGTCTGCTGATCCCGCCTGGTCTGCTTGGACTGCCCCGCCTGGGCTGTATAAATGGCCATGCCTCGCTGCTGCCCAGATGGCGCGGCGCGGCGCCTGTCGAACGCGCCGTCCTGGCCGGCGACACGGTGACCGGTATCACGGTGATGCAGATGGATAAGGGTCTGGATACCGGCGACATCCTGCTGGTCCGTCAGACCCCGATCGACCCCGCGGAATCAGCGGGTCAGCTCAAGGCCAGGCTGGCCGGGATCTGCGCAAGCGCGCTGGTCGAGGCCCTGGAGAAACTGGCCGCCGGGCTGTTGCCGCCGACGCCCCAGGCTGAGACCGGGGCCAGCTATGCGGAAAAATTGACTACCGCGGACGCGCGTCTGGACTGGCATCGTCCCGCTGCAGAACTGGACCGGGTCGTGCGCGCGTTCACACCCCGCCCCGGCGCCTGGACGCTGTTCCGTGGACAACGTCTCAAGATCCTCGAGGCGATGCCGCTGGAACAACCGTGTGATACATCGCCCGGCCTCGTACTGCGTGGCGGTCGTGAGGGTCTGGATATCGCCACCGGCGGAGGCGTCTTGCGCGTCAGGCGCCTGCAGCTGCCAGGCGGTCGCCCAATGGATACGGCGGCCTTCCTCAACGGTCATCAGGCCGTCGGCGAACGCCTCGGCGACGGAGACCGGTGAGCAAGGGGGCGCAGCCTCGAGTGGTCGCCGCGCGGGTAGTAACCGGGGTCACGACGGCGGGACGCTCATTGAGCGAAGTGCTGCCACCGGCCCTCGATACCCTCGACCACGTGCGGGACCGTGCGCTGGTCCAGGCGCTGGTCTACGGCACACTCCGTTTCCAGCCGCGCTTGCAGCTGCTGCTGGGACAGCTGCTCGACAAACCGATAAGAAGGAAAGATGCGGAACTCAACGGGCTGCTGCTCGTCGGCTTGCAGCAGATTTCTGCTATGGCGGTTCCCGATCATGCAGCGGTTGCGGCGACGGTAGATGCCGCGGCCGGCATTGGGCACCCGCGCGCCAAAGGCCTCGTCAATGCAGTGCTGCGCCGCTATCTGCGTGAACGCGAGACCATCGAAGCCGCAGCCGATGCCAGCGCGGAAGGTCGCTATAGTCACCCGGACTGGATGATCGCTCAGCTGCGCGAGCAGTGGCCGCAGCACTGGGAGCAGATCCTCGAGCAAAACAACCTGCATCCGCCGATGTGGTTGCGGGTCAATGCCGCCGCCGGCTCGCGGGACGAATGGATGGCGATGGCCGGAGCACCGCCGTCAGAGCCCTCACCGTGGGCGCCGCAGGCGCTGCGTCTGCAGCATCCGGTCGATGTGGCCGAGTTGCCTGGTTTTGGCGAGGGCTTGGTGTCGGTACAGGATGCGGCCGCGCAGCTGGCTGCCCATTTGGTTTCGCCGCTGCCGGGGCAGCGCTGTCTGGATGCCTGCGCGGCGCCTGGTGGCAAGACCGGGCATCTGCTGGAGTTGTGTCCGGCACTGGACCTGACCGCGATAGATCTGGACCCGGCGCGCCTCGCCCGGGTGGGGGAAAATCTGGATCGACTCGGATTGTCGGCATCCCTGATCGCCGCGGACGCGGCGATCCCCGGTCAATGGTGGGACGGCCGTCACTTCGATGCCATTCTGCTGGACGCGCCATGCACGGCCAGCGGCGTGATCCGGCGTCATCCGGATATCAAACTGCTGCGGCGGGAAGCCGACATCGGCAGATTGTCGGGTCTGCAATCCCGTCTGCTGGACCAGCTGTGGCCCACGCTCAAAGCGGGCGGCAGGCTGGTCTACTGCACCTGTTCGGTTTTCCGGCAGGAAGGGCCGGCGCAGGTAAGGGGCTTTCTCGCGCGCACGCCCGACGCCAGGCTGGACGATAAACAGACCGCAGCCGGGTGGGGGATGGATGCGGCGCCGGGCCGCCAGATACTGCCCGGTGAGACAGGCATGGACGGCTTCTATTATGCTTGTCTGAGCAAATCAGGCTGAGTAATGAGCGCAGGTTCAGACACGGTTGGCGCGAGGCGATCCGCCGCCCGGCGAATACTCGTCGCGTGGATGGGTATCTGTGCCTTGTTTTCAGGCCCGGTAGCGCAGGCCGAAAAGGACGGGTCGATCGAAATCCGCTCCGCCTACACGGCGATAGACGACGGCGTCTATTATCTCAACGGACGCGTCGATCTGCTGCTCAGCAAAGACGCCCAAAATGCGCTTGAGAACGGCGTCGCGCTGAACATAGAACTGCAGATAGAAGTCTCGCAGCGGCGGCGCTACGTCTGGGACAAGACCGTCGCGAGCCTGCGTCAGCGTTATCAGCTTACCTATCACGCGTTGACCGGTCGCTATGTCCTGTCCAACCTCAACAGCGGCGAGCGTGAATCTTTCAGCAGCCTTGACAACGCCCTGGTCAGGCTCGGCGATATCCAGCGGCTGCCGGTTATCGATGAGGCTCTGCTCGACGCCGAAACACGATACGACGGCAATCTGCGCGTACAGATGGATATCAGGGAGATGTCGGGGCCGTTGCGCGTTTTGACTCTGTTCTGGGGCGACTGGCGCGTCACCAGCGAGTGGTATCGATGGCCAGTGCAGCGTTAAGGCGGGCCGGCGTCGTGCTGCTGCTGGCAACAGGCCTGTTGCTGTGGCTGGGCGCCATGTTCCTGCTGGCGATGGCTACCGAGGACGCCGACCGATTTGGTCGTCTTTACGGATGGCTGTTCCTGCTCAACGCTCTCGGCGTGCTGACTCTGCTGGTGTTGATCGTCGGCAACCTGATCAAGCTGGTGCAGGAATACCGCAGCCACGTGCCCGGATCGCGCCTCAAGTCGCGCATGGTCGCGACGTTTGTCGTGCTGGCCCTGGTGCCGCTGTTGATCGTCTACTATTTCTCGATTCAGTTCCTGAACCGGGGCATCGAGAGCTGGTTCAGCGTCGACGTCGAGAAGGGGCTTTCCAACGCGCTCAACCTCAGCCGAGCGACGCTGGAGACCCAGATGCGCGACTATGCGCAGACCACCGAGATGATGGCGAAACGCCTGCGTGGCCTGCCGAATATGGGCCTGGCCAGCGAGCTATCACGGCTGCAGCGGGATACCGGAGCCGGCGAGATCACGGTCGTGGGACGTAACAATCGGATCGTTGCCTCAATATCGGAGCGCGAAGACCTGGAGGTGCGAGCTACACCCAACGACGAGATCCTGCTGCACATCCGCACCAACGACAGCTATGTCGCTCTCGATCCTATCGGCGATCAGGGATATCAGATCCGGACCGCGATCAATATCCCGACCCCGGATCCGTTCGCCGAGCAGCGGATATTGCTTGCAATCTTTCCGGTCTCAGAGCGCATCAGTTCACTGGCTGATGCGGTGCAGACCTCGTATGCGGAGTACGGCGAGCTGTCCTACATGAGGCGGCTGCTCAAATACAGCCTCAGCCTGACACTGACCATGGTGTTGTTGTTGTCCTTGCTGGCCGCGGTCTGGGGTGCGTTCTTTTTCTCGCGTCGGCTGGTCGCCCCAATCCAGGATCTGATCGCCGGCACGCGTGCCGTAGCCCATGGCGATCTGGACACGCAGCTGCCGCTGGCCGGCAGCGACGACATGGGATTCCTGGTGCGGTCATTTAATGACATGACGCGGCGTCTTTCCGAGGCCCGCGAGGTGGCCAGCAGCAGCCAGCTGGCGGTGGAGAATGAACGCGCCTATCTGGCGGTGATCCTCGGGCGGCTTTCCACTGGTGTGGTGTCGCTGGAAACGGACTGGCGCATACGCACCGCCAACGAGGCGGCAGGCGCGATTCTCGGTGTCGATCTGGCCGCTTCGATCGGCAGCCCGCTGCTGGAGGTGGCGCGCGGCAGGCCGTTGCTGGAGCAGTTTGTCGAGGTCGGACGCGCCCACATCGAGCGAGGTGAGGCGGAATGGCGGGAACAGATCGTGTTGCGCGGCGAGGTCGGGAGGCGGGTACTGATGTGCGCCTGTTCTGCGTTGCCCTCCGAAGACGGACAGCCCGCGGGTTACGTGGTGGTGTTCGATGACATTACCGCCCTTATCCAGGCCCAGCGGGATTCCGCCTGGGGTGAGGTGGCGCGCCGTCTGGCCCATGAGATCAAGAATCCGTTGACGCCGATCCAGCTATCGGCAGAGCGCATGCGCCGGCGCTTCCTCGAACAGATGCAGGACCAGGACGCCGAGATCCTGGAGCGGGCGACGCGGACCATCATCCAGCAAGTGGAAGGCATGAAGCAGATGGTCAATGCCTTTAGCGAGTACGCGCGGGCGCCGGATATGAATCTGGCCCGCACTGATCTCAACCGCCTGGTGCGGGAGGTGGCCGAGCTCTACCGCGTCCGCGAGATCGAATCCGACATCAGCCTGGAGCTCGATCCCGCGCTGCCCGAGATAGAGGTCGACGGAGTGCGTATCCGACAGATCCTTCACAACCTGATCCGCAATGGCATCGAGGCGCTGGAGCATCAGCCAGAGGCCTGTCTGACCATCGCTACCGGCGTGATAGAGGTCGATGATCGCCCCGCGGTGAGTATTACCGTGCGCGACAATGGTCCGGGTTTCCCGGGGGATGCGCTTGAGCACGTGTTTGATCCTTATGTGACGACCAAGCCGAAGGGCACCGGCCTCGGCCTGGCGATCGTGAAGAAGCTTGTTGAAGAGCATGGTGGCAAGGTCGAGGCATCTAACGTCAGCGGCGGCGGCGCCATGTTGAGTATCGTGCTGCCCGCTGACGAAACAGCCAGGGCGGCGTTGTTGCGCAGCGACGCCGGCAAGGTCGACTACCGGAGAGAAAGAGCATGAGTACCGCCCGCATTCTGGTCGTAGACGATGAGTCAGACATCCGCAGCCTGCTGGATGAGATCCTGACCGAGGAGGGCTACGAGGTGGCCATCGCCGGCAATGCCAGGGAAGCCCGGGAGAGCCGGGAGACGCAGGAGCCGGACCTGGTGCTGCTGGATATCTGGATGCCGGATGTCGACGGTATCACCCTGTTGCGCGAGTGGTCGGAGGATCCGTCCCGCGGCACGTGTCCGGTAGTGATGATGTCAGGGCACGGCACCGTCGAGACGGCGGTCGAGGCAACCCGCCTCGGCGCGTTCGACTTTATCGAGAAGCCTGTGTCTCTGGCCAATCTGTTGCGTGTGGTGGAGCGAGGCCTGGAGTCGGGCAGGACCCAGCTGAAGATCGGCGCCCGAAAACTGGTGCCGCCGATGCTGACCCCGCTGGGCAAGAGCCCTGCGATGCGCAGCCTGCGCGATCAGGTGGAGCGGGTGGCGCTGCACGATACGCCGGTGTTGTTGCAGGGTGAACCGGGCACCGGCCGTGAGATGTTCGCCCGCTATCTGCATTCGCGCAGCGCGCGCGCGGAGCTGCCGTTTGTGGCTCTTATCGCGGCGTCGATCGTTGATGAGGATGCGTCCCCTCAATTGTTCGGGCTGGAAGCCGAAGGGCAAATCCACCCCGGCGTGCTGGACGAGGCCGGCAACGGCACCCTGTTTATCAATGAACTGGGTGATCTGCCGCCGCAAGGCCAGAAGGCCTTGCTCGGCGCTATCGAGGCCGGCAGCTATGCGCGCGTCGGCGGCACCGCACAGCGGCCCCTTAACTGCACCATACTGAGCTCCGCCCCGCCGGGCTTTGACAAGCTGGCGCCAAAGGCCTTCCGTCGCGATCTTTTGTCGCAGCTTTCCGTGGTGACGCTGCGGATCCCGCCCTTGCGCGAGTATTCCGAGGACGTGCCGGAGCTGCTGCGTTACTACGTCGACAAGCTGGTCGAGGCGGAACAGTTGCCTTACCGTCGCTTTAGCGTCGCCGCGCAAAACCGGTTACGGCATTATCCCTGGCCCGGTAATGTCCGCGACCTCAAAAACCTGGTCCACCGGCTGTTGATCATGGGCGGAGGCGAGGAGATCACGTTGGCCGAGGTCGAGGAATTGATCGTCGCCGAAGCGGCGCCCAGTGAACCGCTGGTCAAACAGGACCTGCTGGCGCTGCCGCTACGCGAGGCGCGCGAACAATTCGAACGCGCCTATCTGCAGCAGCAGCTCATATTTTGTGACGGCAAGGTCGGTCGTCTCGCCAAGAGAGTCGGCATGGAGCGCACCCATCTGTATCGCAAGCTGCGCTCGCTGGGGATCGATTTCCGTCAATCCGCGGCCGAGGATTGAACCGGTGGTCGCGGCCTGAAGCTGCCGTCGCCGTCGAATTCGGGCGCTGAATCCGGGAAATCGGCCAGGCTGAGGCGCTGGATCACGCGGGCTGCCTCGCCGCTGCTGTCCGCGACGGGTCCGCGCGGGCGGCGCTGACGGAAGGAATGGACGCGGCCCCCTAACAGTGCGCCGTCGGCGGCGAGTTCGGCCACCAGCAGCGGGGCCAGACCGTTATCGCCGGTGACCCGGATACCGTAATACGTCGCGAAATTGCCCAGGCTGTAGGCGATCAGGCGGCCCCGATAGACCTCCATGCCACGCGGCACATGGGGGCCATGGCCGATGACCAGATCGGCGCCCGCATCGACCATGCCGCGGGCGAAACGCGCCACATCGCCACGGTTCTCGCCGCGATAAAACTCTTCGGTGAATGGTACCCGGCTGACATCTCCGGCTTCGCCGCCGGCGTGCATGGAGACGATCACGATGTCGTGGTCAGCGGCCAAAGACGCGACCCGATCGCGTGCATCATCGAGCGACAACAGATCGTTGGCGCCCTTGAACGGCGCAAAAGCGATCATCGCTATGCGCTGATCACGCACCCGCCAGGATGCCACGTCGTCCTCGCGCCCCGAGTGCGCGATCCCCCGTGCCGCCAGTGCCGCCATGCTCGAGTCACGGCCCTCCTCGCCGAAGTCCCGCGCATGATTGTTGGCCAGGCTCATCACGTCGAATCCCGCCGCCGCCAGGTGATCCGCATAGCGGGTCGGCGAGCGGAACAGATAACATGCCGCGGGATCGCTGCAGGTCTTGGCCGGCTCGCCGCCATCAAGGAGTACGCCTTCCAGATTGCCAAAACCGATGTCGGCAGCGCTGATCAGCGGTGCGACTTGTTCCAGCAGCGAGGCACCGTCATCGTCGGCCAGCCGGTTCTGCGGATAGTCCGTGCCCAGCATGATATCGCCGGCCGCGGCGACCGAGATCACGACCGGAGATGATGCCACCGGCGCATCGGTACCTGGTTGCGGAGCGACCACGGAGAGACCGGCCAGCAGCGTCAACGCTCGGATCATCGGGCCGGCTCCTTGGCCCTGAGCGCCAGATACTCGATGCCGGCGCCGCTGAGCTGTTGTTGCATGCGCCTCAGCGCGGCCGGGTCGCTGACCGGGCCGATCTGGACGCGATAATGATCGCGATCGTTGACCGTGACCTTGCGGATATCCGACACAAGTCCGAGCAAGGCGAGGCTGGCCTTGCGGCGATCCGCGTCATCGTACTGCCGGAATGATCCGGCCTGGAGATAGTAGGTGCCCGGTGGCACCTCACGCGCTGCCTGAGCCGGCGCATCGCTACCCGCGGATGGACCCGGGACCACCACTTCGAAATCCGGCAGGATCTCGTAAAAATCAAAGACCGGCCCGCTGTCTTCCGGCTCTTCCGGCAGCGCCGTGGCTGAGGCCGGGGTCCGCACCGGTGCCTGCTCAAGGGGCACGCCGCGGCTGTGATAGAGATGAACCAGCAGCGCCACGGCGAGACCCACCGCCAGACCTGCGGCAAAACTGTTCTGGCCCTTGCCACGAGCGGCGGAGCGGCTGGTGCGTTTGCGATGCTTGTAATCTCTTGCCATTGCGGATCGCCTACATGCTCTCGGGTGCTGACACGCCGACCATGGCGAGTCCGTTACGCAGCACCTGGCGGGTGGCGGCGATCAGGCTCAGTCTGGCGTCGCGCAAGGCCGCATCATCCACCAGAAAGGTATGGGCGTTGTAATAGGTGTGGAATTCGTTGGCCAGTTCGCGCAGATAGTGCACCACTGTCTGCGGCGCCCGGTTGTTCGCGGCCAGTTCGATCACCTCCGGGTAACGACCCAGCGTGCGCATCAGGCTCTGCTCGTGATCTTCCTGCAGCCGCCCGAGCGCGCCCAGTCCCGCCTCCCGGTCCCACTCGAGCGCTTTGTCGTGAAGCTGGCGGAACACGCTACAGATCCGGGCGTGGGCATATTGAATGTAGTAGACCGGATTCTCGTTGGTCCTGGATTTCGCCAGCTCCAGATCGAAATCCAGATGCTGGTCGTTGGAGCGCATGACATAGAATAGCCGCGCCGCGTCGTTGCCGACTTCCTCACGCAGTTCGCGCAGGGTGACGAAATCGCCCGAGCGCGTCGACATCTGCACTTTCTCTTCGCCGCGGTAGAGCACCGCAAACTGCACCAGACGCACTTCGAGGCTTTCCGGGGGTTCGCCCATCGCCTCCAGACCCGCGCGGACCCGCGCCACATAGCCATGATGATCGGCGCCGAGCACGTCGAGCAAATGATCAAAACCCCGCTGGCGCTTGCCCAGATGATAGGCGATGTCGGAGGCGATATAGGTGCTCTGGCCGTTGTCGCGGACCACCACGCGATCCTTCTCGTCGCCCAGGTCCATGGCCCGGAACCACAGCGCGCCATCCTTGATATAGGCTCGATCGTCGCGCTTCAGGCGTTCGATGGCGGTCTGCACCAGCCCGGAGTCGGCCAGACTGCGCTCGGAAAACCACTCGTCGAAGACCACGCCGAATGCTTCCAGATCTGCCCGGATATCGCCGAGGATGCTGTCCAGACCCGCGT
>JBATKC010000022.1:0-11231 GCA_049669065.1 Gammaproteobacteria bacterium | reverse complement strand
CCGGTGCTGGTCTCCGCCAGGACCGGCAGCGCCAGGCAGGACGTGCTACTGGCCCGGATCAGGCCCTTCTCCTCGCGCAGGGCCCTCATCAGGGCCAGATCGGTGCCGTCGTCCGGTACCACGGCCGTGATCAGCTTGCACGGCTCGCCTGTTACGCCGGGCGCGGGCAACTCGGCGCCGGTCATCGGGGCTCGCTCCATCTGCCGGCCTTTTTCAGCTTCTCGATGATGGAATCCGGCACATAGGAGGCGAGCTTCTCGATCGGCGTCACATACATCATCCCGGCCCCTGCCCGGTGCAGCTCGCCGGCCTCGAACATGGTCTCGAACACGATGTCCCGCTGCTCTGTCGACACGAGCACGCTGATCACGTCCTTCTCCGTCTCCACGGCGATCCCAAGGGCACCGAGTCGTTCGCGGGCGCCGAAGCCACGGGCGTTATGGCCGAGCGCGAATTTTGCGCCAGCGCTCCTCGCCGCCAGCAGCATCTTTTCGGCCGCGTCGGAATTGCTATTGACGACACAGTGGATCATCCACACGTCGGTCAGAAAGGTCATTTTGCTCATAGAACCGCCTGAATCTCTTGCTCGGGATTAGCGGCTGTGGTCTCGGCCGCCGCGTGAATCTGCTTGTTGATCTTGTAGCGGGACCACAGCCCGCTGAGCATGACCGTGATGATCGGCCCGATCGACGCCATGCACAGGATGCCGAAGCCCTCTATCGCCTGAGTCGCGTTACCGAAGCCGAGACCCATGGCCAGCACCAGCGGCACCGTCACCGGACCGGTGGTCACGCCGGCACTATCCCAGGCGACGTTGACAAAGGTCTCGTTCGATACCAGCGTCAGAAGAATGGCGACCAGATAACCGGGGATGATCATCCACACCAGCGGCCAGTCGAAGATCAGTTTGCACAAGCCGATGGCGATGCCGAAGGCGACACCGATCGACACGGCCTTGATAAGAGTCTTCTTCTTGAACACGCCCTGGGTCAATTCTTCCGTGGTGGTGCCCAGCGCATTCAGGGCCGGTTCGGCGACGGTAGCGCCGAAGCCCAGGAACCAGGCGAAAGCGATGGCGACGGTGAGGCCGACGCCGAGTACGTAGATCGGTGACCGGGGCGCACCGTCGATCTCCATAAAGGCGGACGGCACCATGCTGCCGGCGGCGCCGCCGAGCTTGGACAGACCGTAGGTCAGGCCGATATTGAAGATGCACATGCCGATCACGGTCAGACCGATGCCGTAGAACACTTCGCCGCTGTTCGGCAGCTTCTCGCGCAGGATCAGCTTCTGGACCAGGAAGAGGAAGACGACCAGCGGCAGGATGGCCTGCACCCCGAGCACGATCTCCTGCCCCGGGCTGACCTCGTACCAGGCGGGCACCGCATCGCTGACCGTGCTCGCGGCCTGAGCCGCGGCGATGATCTCGGCCGGCGACACCGTGGTAGTGACGTAGAGGGTCAGCAACAGGACGCCGAGGATCGGGAACAGCGAGGCCAGCGTGACAATGCCGAATCCGGACAGCCCCGACCCACCCCTGCCGGCTGCCGTTGCGATGCCGATGCCCAGGGATAGCACCAGTGGGACCGTCACCGGGCCGGTCGTGACCGCACCTGCGTCCCAGGCCAGACCCAGGGTCGCGGTCAGGTCCGGGTCGGTCGACATATACACCGTCACCACCAGCACAGGCGCCAGCGCCAGGTAGATCAAGGGCTTTAGGCTCCAGCCGTTTATGAATCTCAAGGTGCCGAGCACCGCGGCCATCCCGACCGCCGCACCCACCACCAGCACCAGTGTGCCCGACCAGTCATTCAGCAGCGCGTAGAGATAGGGCGCCCGTTCGACCGATACATTGGAACCGGCCGCCTGTAGCGCGCCGATGGCCGGCTCGGCGAATGTCACGCCGATGCCCAACAGCAGCGTGACGAACAGGACCAGGGGCAGGGGCGATCGTCGTGGCAGACCGCTGCCGATCATCTCACCGAGGGGCATCAGCCCGAGCTTGAGTCCTTCCATAAAGAACATCAGACCGACCATGACGGCGAACAGACCGCCCATGATCAGCCAGGAGTCCTCGACCAGCTGTTCGAGGATCAGAATCTGGAACAGCGCCAGGTACAACGCCAGCGGCACCACCGCTCTGACCTGCTCCATCAGGCGGACCCGGACATAGGGCTCGATCAGCGCAACCGCCTCGGCCCCGGACAACTCGATCGGCTCCTGGACGATGGGGATCAGGTTGCCTTCGGCGTCGCGTTCGGGAACGGGCGCGATATCGTTGAAGCTGACCTCGTTGACCCGGGTACCCACAGCCTGCTGGAAGTCCGAGAATCGGAACGTTTCGGGCATCGTATTGTTCCCCCCATACTGGACCAGCCGTCCGGTGCCGCCGATTATAGCCCAGTCACTTTATCGGCCGAGCCGGACCAGGCCAGGGTCATCCGTGAATTTCTCGTCAGCGGCCGGCGTCTCTGGACGGCGGCGATCAGGAGGGGGTGAATTACTGCAGCCGGCTGCGTTGCCAGTCGTCGGTGGGCTCGTTGAGGTGCAGGGTGACGACCATGGTGTCATCCTCCGCGCTGAAGTGGCTGGCGAATCCCAGCTTCTTCGCCAGCTGCAACATGGGCCGGTTTTTTGGCAACACGGTGCCGCGCAACACCAGGGTCCCGCGGCGCCGGGCGTATTCGATCATCTTCTCCAGCAGCATGCGGCCCAGACCCTCTCCGCGCATGGCGTCGCCGACGATGATGGCGAACTCGGCGCTGACGTTGTCGGGATCGGTCCAGGCGCGTACGACGCCCAGGGTCTCGGGATTTCCCGTCTCGTCCTGTGCTGTGGCGATAAAGGCCATCTCCCGGGAGTAGTCGATCTGGGTGGCCTGGGCCAGTTCCAGACTGGTGAAGCTCGAGCGCGGCTGAAAGAAGCGGAAGCGGATGGCTTCCGGGCTGAGGCGCTGGACGAACGCGGCGTGAGCCGGCGCGTCTTCGCCGCGGATGGGCCGCAACAGGATCTGGCGGCCGGAACGCGGCAGGGTCACCGTCTCTTCCAGCTCTGCTGGATAGGGGATGATGGAGAACCCGGCTGGCTCACCGAGGGCGGCCTTCGCATCGAGCGCAAGAATGCCCTCACGATTGACGATCAGCGGGTTGATTTCCAGCGCTACGATCGCGGGCACCTCAACCACGAGCTGGCTCAGACGGACCAGCATGCCGGCAAGGGCATCCCGATCACGGGCCGCATCAGCGCTGTAGGCGTCGATGACGCGACCGGCGTGGGTGGAGTCGATGAGGATCCGAGCCAGGTTGGTGTTCATCGGCGGCAAGCCGACCTGCCTGTCAGCCAGGGCGCTGGCCGGGTTGCCGCCGGCGCCGAAGAACAGCAACGGGCCGAACACCCGATCCCGGGTGATGCCCATGCTCAGCTGCAGCGAATTGAGACCGCGACGCATACGCTGGAGTTTGAATCCCTGCACAGCCAGATCGGGGTGGTGAGCCCGAGCCGCTCCAGAGAGCGCCTCGGCGGTCTCCTCCAGTTCACTGACCGATCCCAGGTCCAGGGCGACAAATCGTTCGCTGACGCCGGGTGCGCTGATATTGGCGGCGAAATCGGCGCCCAGGTCGGCGAAGGGTCGGCACACCACCTGGTTGAGGATCTTCAGCGCATACGGTGGCGCCAGGCCAACAGACTGGTCGCGCAGGCCGGCAACATCGGGCGCATAACGGCTTTCCGCAATCGGGATGCCGGCGGCTTCGATCAGGCGCATGGATTCCTGGTCGCTTAGGAGATGCCGTCCCGCGTTGAGCGCATCACCGACCAGCACCCAGGCCGCGTTGAGATCGCACTGGGTGTCTTCCGGGCCGGGGGACGAGGGCAGCTGCGCCAGCTGTTGCTGATTGCGCCGGTACTCGTTCATGTGGATGAACGCATCGATGGCCTGTTCCGGTGTGTCGAAAGTGGGGATGGCGGCGTCGTCGCAGGCCGCGCGCGCGGCCTGTGCGCTACCCTCACCCATCCATGTGGTCAACACCGGTTTATTGGCCGCCAGAGCCGCCGGGATGATTGCCTCGGCCGTGGCCAGGGACGGGCTGATCCGGATCGGTACATGCACGAGCAGTACTGCATCGACGCCGGCATCCGCCAGTACGATCTCCAGCGCCTCGGCGAAACGCTCCGGTCTGGCGATGGCAAAAAGGTTGACCGGATTGCCGCTATGGAAGATCGGCGGCATATCCTTGCCCACCGCCTCGATCGTGGCCTCACTCAATTCTGCCAGCCGGCCGCCGCTGCGGATCAGGTGATCCGTGGCGAGGATCGCCGGCCCGGAGCCGTTGCAGATTACCGCAAGGCGGTCGCCATGCAGCTTGCGCATGTGGATCAGGGTCTCGAGTGCGTTGTAGATCTCGTCGGTGCGCTCCACCCGGAGCACGCCGGCCCGGCGCAGTACTGCGTCATAGACCACATCGCCGCTGCTCAACCCGGGCGTGACCGGTTCTGGTTCTTCGGCAGGTTGAGGGACGCGGCGGCTCTTCATCACGATGACCAGCTTGCCGCGCGCCGCGGCGCGCAGCGCGGAGACGAAGCGGTGACCCGAGGTCAGATGCTGGACGTGTAACAGGATCGCGCGGGTACTGATGTCATCCGCCAGGTACTCGACCACGTCCGCGATGTCGATATCCAGGCTCTCTTCGAGCGTGGTGATGTGGGACAGACCGAGCCCGCGGCCTTGTGCCCAGTCCACCAGCGCCAGACCCAGTACCGCCGATTGGCCGACGAAGGCGACATTACCGGCCGGCGCCATAGTGTGGGCGTAACTGGCATTGAGCCGCTTGCCCGGGACGATCACACCCATGCAGTTCGGGCCCATGATCCGCATGTCGTAAGGCCGGGCTGCCTCCCAGGCGGCCTCCTTGAGGGTCTTGCCGCTTTCCAGACGGATGCCGAGGAGGCTGTGGGCGATTCCCATCGCGCCACCCAGACGGCCAGGGATCAGAGGCGCTGGCAGAGACAAGCCGCCCATCACGATCAGGACCGCGTGGACGCCTTTCTTGCCCAGCTCGCCGACGATCTCCGGCGTGGGGCCGGGTGATGTCGTGATGACGGCGAGATCCGGTGTTTCCGGGAGGTCGGCGACGCTGGCGTACCGGGGCAGTCCGAGGATCTGCTTGCCCCCGTGGCGGTTGACCGCCATCAGCGTCCCGGGGAACCCTGCGTCGATCAGATTCTGTAGCACCGTACCCCCGAGACTGTCCTCCCGCTCCGACGCGCCGACTACGGCGACGGACCGCGGATCGAAAAATCGCTGCATGTAGCGGGTGGGCATATCTGCTGAGATCGGCTGCTTGGTTGGCCAAACCAGTTTACTCGTAGCCGCCCTCCCGGTCGCAAGCGCACTGCGGCGTCATGACGCAAGCATGCCCGTTTCGTCTACGCGTCAAGCCGAGGATTTGACCATCTGGTCGAGCTTGCTCGCGTCCGGTGTGCGCAGGTGCAGATCGCGCTGCGGGTACGGGATCTCGATACCGTGCTCATGGAATTTGTCCCAGATCTTGAGCAGGATCTCGCCATTGACGTTCGCCCGACCGTTCATCGGATCGTTGATCCAATAGCGCAGGTCCAGGTCTACGGAGCTGTCGCCAAAGGCGCGAATCTGACATACGGGCGGGTTGTCGGTCAGTACTCGCTCGGTCTCGTTTGCAGCCTCCAGACAGAGTGCGATGGCCTCACGAACATCAGATTGATAATGCACGCCGATCGTCATTCGCATGCGGTAGTAATCCTGGCTGTGGGACCAGTTCTCTACCCGATTGACGATCAGGTCCTCGTTCGGAATGAGGAATTCGATGCCGTCGCGGGTAGATACCGACACATAGCGCGCCCCGAGCGAATCGACGCGGCCATATTCGTCGTCGATGGCGATGACGTCACCTGGCTTGATCGACTTGTCGAGCAGCAGGATCACGCCGCTGATCAGGTTCGACACGATCCTCTGCAGGCCGAAGCCGATGCCGACACCGATGGCGCCACCGAAGACGGCGAAGGCGGAGATGTCTATGCCGACCGAACTGACCGCGGCCAGCACTACAAGGATGATCAGGCTGATCTTGAACAGCTTGCTGAGCAGCACCCGCACCGATGGTGTCAGGTTCGGGGCGGCTTTAATGCGGCTCTCGAATATGTTGGAGACGACGGTCGCCCCCCACAACAGAAAAGCCAGGGCCAGAATGCCCTTGAGCACGGCCAGCGCGGAGATCCTCACCGACCCGAAGGTCACGCCAGCACTATCCAGCAGGGCAAGGGTCGGATCGAGCAGACCGATGATGTTGAGCGCGGCGATGATCCACGCCGTGGTAGCGACCGTGTGCCGCCAAAACGGGTCCTTGACCATCAACGACGCGATGCGGATGACCACCCAGGCCGCCAGCAGACTCGAAGTGACGGTCAGCAGGCCGACGCGCTGATCCGCCGCGGCGGCGATGGCTGATGCCACCCACTGCAGGATCAGCCAGAGCGCCGGGAACATCACTTCCTTGATCACCTGCCAGATGGCCTTGATCACCGGGTAGTCGGCGTGACGCTCTTCCAGCCGGGAGAGTCTCTTGCCCAGAGGCCGGGCGAGCAGCCAGGCCAGGGTTCCGGCGACGAGAATCGCGCCCAGCTCCAGCAGCGTGCTCTCGATCAGGACGTTCGTGAGTATCCAGTCCTGGGCCTGGCTCAGCCATTGCTGAATCAGCCCGGGATCCAACAGTTCTTTCATACAGTGTTCCTCGCGACGGCGGTGCCGTGTATCGGTAACCCCACCCGGGGGCCGATACGGCGACGCGACCTGCATTAGCGACGCATCACTGAATGGTATGTGACGCCTGGCGAATGGCCATCATATCAGGCTCCACGTTTTGCTCAGTCACTGGATACGGCAGTCCGGGATCGCTGCCTGCGCTTTCGTCGGCGACTGCTACGCTTGAGTTAAGGCTCGCCAAAAACAGAGGCTGTGGCGATAGTGCGTCCCGCCAGACTAATCCTCTATTCGAAGGCAAGTCGCCGACTCCGCCGGCTGTTCATTCTGGCATCGCTGGCTTTGCTGGCCGGCTACCCGGGACTCGCGGCCGACCTGCATTCCGAAGCTACAGCGACAGACCGCGAACCGCCGACTGTCGTTGCCGACCGCGCAGCTGCGGAGGAAGCCGACAAGGCCGCTGAGCGAGGCCGCACTGATCCAGGCGCCGGCGATCAATCCGACGGTTTCGGTAAGTCGATACACGGGATTCACGGCGGGATCTCCAGCGCCGTGGAGAACACTGCGCGGGGCATCGATGCGTTTTTTGCCGATGATCGCGTCTATGCCGACTCCACCGAGAGCTATGCCCGCCTGAGCCTGCAGAACAGCTGGGAGAGCGGCGAGGACACGCGCTCCGAGGCGCGGGTCCGGCTGCGTGTCGATCTGCCCGGGACCCGTGAGCGCCTGCGTCTTTTCGTGGAGGGCGGCGACCCTGACGACGTCACCGGCGAGGGCTCGGACTCGATCCCCAATGCCCTGGATGACAATGATTACAACGTCGGGCTGGAAGGGCAGATCCGCGGTACCGGCCGCTGGGATCTCCGGCCCGGTGTCGGCGTCAAGGCGGCCGGACCGGCCGATCCCTTCGTCAGGCTGCGAGCGATCCGTTATGCGGAGCCGGGCGACTGGCTGATGCGGTTCGCAGCCGGTGCCGCGGAGTATCTGGACGACGGTACGGAGCTGCAGACCCGCTTGGATTTGGACCGGCGTATCAACCCTAAGTGGTTATTCCGCTCCACCAGCCGCCTCCGTTACCTGGACAGCAAGGACCGGATCGAGGCACGACAGCAATTCACCCTGTTCCAGAAATTGAGTGGGCGCGTCGGGCTCGCCTGGGATCTGGGGCTTGACGCCGATGACGATCCGGACTGGGACGTCGACCGGTATTTCACCCAGCTCCGGGCGCGCTTCCGCGCCTATGAGAAATGGCTGTTCGTCGAGGTCAAGCCGGAGCTGCTGTTTCGCGAGGAGGATGATTACGACCCCAGCTTCCGCTTTTCGCTGCGCGTGGATTTCGTGTTCGGCGAACGTTATCGCTGACCCGCTTACCGTTCCGGAGAACCCTTGATCAGCGCAATAAACCTCGGGTCATCGCGGATGCTGTCGAAATCCGGATCGTGATCGATCCAGTCCGTGCAGATGATGCCGGATATCCTCATCCGCCGCTCGAGTAATTCGATGGCCTTGGAGGATCGCGCCCAGTTCCAGCAGCGTGCCCATGATCAGGACGTTTGTGAGTATCCAATCCCAGGCCCGGCTCAGCCAATTCTGGATCAGCCCGGGATCCAACAGCTCTTCCATGCGGTGCTCCTGGCGAAGGCGGTGCCGTAGTTCGATGGCCCGATCGATGAGTCGATCGATGGGTCGATCCGGAGCCATGATGTTTGTCAGCCGCTCATCACAAATGGGCGCGTGACGTCTGGCGGAGCTTCATCATATAAGGCTCCATGTTCTGGTCAGACCTCGATGCGGGAGCCGGCGCGCGGCCTGGCAAGCAGTGATGCTCACAAGCGATGCAGTGTTTCCGGTCAGGCAATGCGGATCAGGCGCACTGTCCCCTATTAATCCGATCGTGACAGGCCCTCCAGGCGTGGCCGGTCCCTGACGACCGCGATCGCGGCCCTCATGCCGGCTCAGCCGCAGCGTAGCTGTCGAGCAATCGACACGGCAGGATCATCGGGATAGGAGATTTCGAAATCCGTGAGGATTGCGTCGGCAACCGCCGCTTGTCCCCGATCACGTGCCTCGTTCACCAGTCGGATCGCCTCAGCGGCCCGGGACGGCCGGAATGTCGGATCCCACTCCAGGCATCTGGCTATCACGTGCAGGGCGTCGCTGCTGCGCCGTTCCGCGATCAGATCGCTGATCCACTCGCGTCCGATTCGGAGGGCGAGCCGCTTGTCCTCCCAGCGGCTCAGGGATTCGAAGAGACGGACGCGATCTCCGGGCGATCTGCCGGCCGTGCTGAACCAGGTCTGGATCTCTCCGTATGCTGCATCGAGTCGGCCGACCCGAGCGAGGCGGTAGGCCTCGTCCAGCACCCGATCGAGCGCGGTCTGTTGCTCGTCGAGCCGCCGGGCGGTGCGTTGCTCCGGTGAATCCAGCGTCGCCGTGCCCAAGCGGTGACGACGTCGATAGAGCGTGCCGCCGATGACACTGAAGATCACTAGCAGCGCGTAGAGCTGCAGAAACATCGACAATGGACGTAGTAACGGTGCTGTCTCGGCTGCGCGAAACAGCCCGGCGGCAGCGGCCATGGCCAGCAGACAGATGACATAGGAACGACCCATACCCCGGATCGCCCGCGCCAGAGACAGCGGGTTGAGTACCCGCGCTGGCGCGGCGCTTTCGAGCCCCAATATCGCGATCGCAGCCGGGAGGGCGGCCAGCAGCAGATATCCGATCAGTAGCGCCAGCGGCGGCGCGAACTGGCTCAGGCCGTTATGAATCCCGAGGCCTATTCCAGTCGCCAGCAACAGCCAGAGTGGCCTGCGTTCGTCCCACGGACTCAGCACCGCTGATGACATCTCCGGCGGCTGGCGCCTACCGGCGGCCACGCCATCGAGCAGCGCAAACGCATAGGCAGAAAGGGCGACGATCAGGATCAGCAGGAGCCAGAGCCCGAAAAAGCCCGCCGCCCTGGCCAGACTCATCAGCAACGCGAACGCCACCAGCACGCCAAGCGCGGCACCGCGCAGCGGGTATAGCAGCCAGCTCAGCGGGGAGTCGTTATCGGTGTCCATGGTCGCCGCCATCACTCATCGTGCTTGAGTATTGCCGCATATAGCCGCCGGCTGGGCGAATGTGTAAGCCGACGGAGTGCGCCGTTCTAGAACCAGAGTCGTGCGGGAGCTTCGGCCGGGCCTGCCTACGCGGGAGCGGCTTGTGGTCCCGAGTCGCTAACTTCCCGGCGATCCCTTGATCAGCGCAATAAACCGCGGGTCATCGCGGATGCTGTCGAAATCCGGGTCGTGATCGATCCAGTCCGTGTAGATGGTGCCGGCGGTCTTCATCCGCCGCTCGAGTAGTTCGATGGCCTTGTCGGCCTTCTGCGCGTAGGCGTAAGTGCAAGCGGCGTTATGCAACACCGCGCCATCGTTAGGCGCCAGCGCGACGGCGCGATCCGACATGGCCAGAGCCTCATCCGTGCGGCCGAGATCGATCAGCAGTCCGGGTGCCAGGCTCAGCGCCCGCAGGTCGTCGGGATTGAGTTCGAGGCGCTGTTCGATGATCTGCCGCGCCCGCGCGGGCGCGTCCGGGTCTTCGGCCTGCCTGCCCAGCGCCTTGAGTGCCCCCGATGCCAGCGTAATGCTCTGAAATTCGTCCGGCTGGGCCTCGTGGGCCCGCCGCCACAGGTCCAGCGCGTGATCCAGTTTGCCTTCGGCAAACCGCGAACGACCATAGAGATAGAGCGTCTCGTAGTGCTGGGGGTCCAGTGCCAGCGCCTGTTCGAATTGCTTCGCCGCCTTCTCGTATTCGCCGGTCGAGGACAAGGCAAAGCCTCGGGATGCGTGGGCCTCGGCCAGATTCGGCGCCAGCTCCAGCGCCTTGCGGCTGGCGTCATCGGCTGCCTGCAGGTGCTCCGGGGAGTGGTCTTTCCATTGCGCGATAAAGCTCTCTGTGTCAGCGAGTCCGGCATAAGCGCGCGCGTAATCCGGATCGTTCTCGATCGCCTTGATGAACATCTGACGTGCGAATCTCAGGTTCGCTTCGGTGGTCTGATGGAAATACTGGCGGCCGCGCAGATAATAGTCGTAGGCAGCGATGTTATCGGTGTTGCCGCCGCAGTCGATGCAGGTGTCGGGATCCAGGTTCATGGCGTCGACGATGCAGCGTGCGATCTCGGTCTGCACCGCGAAGATATCGTCCAGGTCCCGGTCATAACCGGCGGCCCACAGGTGCGCGTCGTTGCTCGCATCGATCAGCTGGGCCACGATCCGCACGCGGTTGCCCGATCGGCGGACGCTGCCTTCCAGCACGATGTCCACCCCGAGCCGCTCGGCGATGGCCGGGATGTCCAGGGTGGTGTTCTTGAACGAGAACGAAGAGGTGCGCGAGATGACGCGCAGATCCGGGATCCGCGCCAGCAGATTGAGGATCTCCTCGGTAATCCCGTCGCTGAAGAATTCGTTTTCCGGATCGCCGCTCATATTGGCCAGCGGAAGCACTGCGATGG
>JBATKC010000021.1:0-16303 GCA_049669065.1 Gammaproteobacteria bacterium | reverse complement strand
GCTCTCGGCATGCTCCTCGAAGAGCGTGGCCGCGACTGTAGCGGAGCCCCGCCGCCGCGCCAGCGCGACGACGGTGAGATCAAAACGGAATGGCCCCTTTGTGACGCTGATCTCGTCCCCGGACTTGACGCCGTGGGAAGGTTTGACCCGCTGGCCATTCAGATGCACCCGGCCACCGCTGATCGCGGCCTGGGCCAGGCCGCGGGTCTTGAAAAAACGCGCGGCCCAGAGCCACTTGTCGAGCCTGACCGGGGTCTGTTCTGCCGTCATGATCGGGTCGGTGTCCGTCGCATCTGCTGCACCAGATGCGCAGAGTTTAACTCAGACACGGCTGCTATAATTGGCGCACTTTCCGCGGAGCACTACAGCATGCATCAGGCCTTCCTGGACACCCTCGCCGAAGACACCGAGGCGCTGCATGGCGCCGGGCTGTTCAAGGCCGAACGCGTCATCACTACGCCCCAGGAGGCGTCGATCCGTGTCGCCACCGATGGTCAGCCAGGCCGCGAAGTCATCAACCTTTGCGCCAACAATTATCTGGGGCTGGCCAACCACCCGGCGCTGATCAAGGCGGCCCACGCAGCACTGGATCAATACGGATTCGGCATGGCGTCGGTGCGCTTTATCTGCGGCACCCAGACCGTGCACAAGGAACTCGAGGACCGTATCAGCCGCTTCCTCGGCACCGAGGACACGATCCTGTATTCCTCATGTTTCGATGCCAACGGTGGCCTGTTCGAGACTATCCTCAGCGACCAGGACGCTGTGATCAGCGACGAATTGAATCACGCCAGCATCATCGACGGTATCCGTCTGAGCAAGGCGCGCCGGCTGCGTTACCGCCACAACGACATGGATGATCTGCGCGAGCGGCTGGCCGAGGCCGCGGATTGCCGCACACGATTGATCGCCACCGACGGCGTATTCTCCATGGACGGCACCATCGCCGATCTGAGCAGGATCTGCGAGCTGGCCGAAGCTCACGGTGCCATGGTGATGATCGACGATTGTCACGCCACCGGCTTCCTCGGCGACAGTGGCCGCGGCAGCCACGAGCATTGCGGGGTGCTCGGCCGTGTCGACATTATCACCGGCACCCTGGGCAAGGCCCTCGGTGGCGCATCCGGCGGCTATACCTCGGGCCGCAAAGAGATCATCGCCTGGCTGCGGCAGCGGTCCAGACCCTATCTGTTCTCCAACACCCTGGCGCCGGTCATCGCCGCCACCTCGATCCGGGTGCTGGAATTACTCGAGGACGGCGCTGCGCTGCGTCAGCGCCTGTGGGACAACACCCGTTACTTCCGCGAGCAGATGACCGGGCTGGGATTCCAGCTGTTGCCTGGACAACATCCCATCATCCCGGTGATGCTGGGCGATGCGAAGCTGGCCACCGCCATGGCCGACCGGCTGCTTGAGGAAGGCGTCTACGTGATCGGATTCTCCTTCCCGGTCGTGCCAAAAGGGAAAGCCCGTATCCGCACCCAGATGTCAGCGGGGCTGGAGCGCGCGCATCTCGACCAAGCCATCGAGGCCTTCGCCACGGTGGGGCGGGAATTGGACGTCATCTAGCCCATTCAGGAGAACCGAACCATGCGTGCCCTGGTCAAGGAAAAAGCCGAGCCCGGCATCTGGCTGCGCGACATCAGCGAACCCGAACCGGGCCACAACGACGTTCTGATACGGGTGCGCAAGACCGCGATCTGCGGCACCGATATCCACATCTACAACTGGGATGAATGGGCGGCGAGCACGATCCCGGTGCCGATGGCAGTCGGTCACGAATTCTGCGGCGTCATCGAGGCCATCGGCAGTGAGGTTCAGGGACTCAAAGCCGGTGACCGCGTTTCCGGCGAGGGCCACATCACCTGCGGGCATTGCCGGAACTGCAGGGCCGGCCGTCGTCACCTGTGCATGAATACCCGCGGCGTCGGCGTCAATCGCCAGGGTTGTTTCGCTGATTATCTGGTGATCCCGGCGAGCAACGTATTCAAGCTGCCCGATGCGGTGACCGATGATATCGCCTCGATCCTCGATCCACTCGGCAATGCCACCCATACCGCTTTGTCGTTCGATCTGGTCGGCGAGGACGTCCTGATCACAGGCGCGGGCCCTATCGGCATCATGGCCGCCGCCATCTGCCGCCATGTGGGCGCGCGGCACGTCGTCATCACCGACGTCAACGACTACCGTCTACAGCTGGCTGCGAAGATGGGCGCCAGTCGCACCATCAACGTCTCGCGGCAGTCGATCGATGAGGTCATGCGGGAACTGGAAATGGAAGAAGGTTTTGATGTCGGCCTCGAGATGTCTGGCAACGCGACCGCGTTCCGGGACATGTTGCGGACCATGCATCACGGCGGCAAGGTCGCCCTGCTCGGCATCCCGCCCGGCGATACGGCCATCGACTGGAATCAGGTCATCTTCAAGGGCCTGATCATCAAGGGCGTGTACGGCCGCGAGATGTTCGAGACCTGGTACAAGATGGCCAGCATGCTACAGAGCGGCCTTGATGTGACCCCGGTGATCACACACCACTTCGGCATCGAGGACTACCATCAGGGTTTTGAGATCATGAACTCCGGCCAGTCGGGCAAGGTCATCCTCGACTGGCAGAAATAACCGAGGCGCCCTCAGCGCAGCTGGCAGAAACAGTGGTAATAGACCTGGCGTGGATCCCGCAGCTGCAGCAGCCCGCCCAGCTCCCGGTCCACGCTCCGGGTCATGCGCTCGAGCCATGCGGCGATCCCTGGTTGCGCCGACAAGCCCGTGGTCCCGATAAAGCTGGTCAGCAACTCGAGGGTCAATGACTCCTCGAGGCTCAGTTCCTGCTCGAGAAAATTGATCCGGTATTCATCGCCAAGCCCACCGCGAGCCGCCGCGGCGGCCACCACCGCATCCAGATCACCGAGCTGGTCTACCAGACCGAGCCGCTGCGCATCGCGGCCTGTCCAGACCCGACCGCCCGCCACGGCCTCGACATCGGTGACCGCAAGCTTACGGGCCTCGGCTACCTGCTGGACGAAATGGCGATAACTGTTGTCGACCGAGATCGTCAGGATCTCCGCCGCCTCAGGCGAAAGACTGCGCAACGGACTCAGGTCGCCGCTGTATCGTGCGGTGCCAACGCCGTCGATGTTGACCCCCAGACGGGCCAGCGCACGATCCACGGTCGGCAGCATCGCAGTCACGCCGATCGAGCCGGTGAGCGTATCGGGACGCGCCCACACTTCGTCAGCTGCAATGGACAGCAGGTAGGCTCCCGAGGTCGCCAGATCACCCATCGAAGCGAGCACCGGCTTGCCCGACTCGCGCAGCATCCGCAGCTCTTCGTAGATCAGATCCGACGCAAACTGGCTGCCGCCACCCGAGTCGACGCGAAGCACCACTGCCGCTACCTGGTCCCGGTCCCGTGCCGCGCGGATCAGCTCGGAAAAAGAGTCGGCGCCGACGCTCCCCGGCGGTTGATCACCGGGCAGGATATTACCGCTGGCGACGATCACCGCCACTTCGCCTCGATCCTGACTCCGCTCGGCACTGTGCCCCAGCGCGGCCAGATAGGTTCGATGATCGATTTGGTTGTAGCTGCGCGAATCCGGGTCCTGACCGACGATGTCGATCATGCGGCGCTCGAGCTCGGGCAGGGTCAGCAACTCATCCACCAGTCCGGACTCGCGGGCCAGCGTCGCCATGTCCCCGTCTTGCTTGCGCAGCAGATCCAGATAATCATCCGCCATGCTTTGCAGCTCATCCGCCGCGACGCCGCGGGCAGCGCCGACCGACTCCCGATAGGAGCGCCAAAGCTGATCCAGCACCACGCGGATCTCCTGTTTCTCTGCGTCGGACATATCGCGTCGTGTCAGATAGTCGTGATAGGACTTGTGCTCGCCGGTGCGGAAGACGTTGAAATCGATCGACAGATCCTCGGCCGCCTCGCCGAAGTAGGCCCGATAAAAACCAAAACCCTGCAGGAATACCGACCCCATCGGATGCATATAGATTTCATCCGCCTGGGCAGCCAGGAAGTAGCTGGCCTGATCGAAGCCGCTGCCGTACGCCACCACGCGCTTGCCGGATTGCCGGAACGCGGCCAGCGCCTCCGCCACCGCCTGTAGCTTGATCAAACCACCGCCGGTCATCCGGTCCAGATCCAGCACCAGCGCCTGGATGCGCCGGTCATCGGCAGCATGGGCGATCGCCCTGGCCAGATCCCGCACCAGGGTCTGGGTCTCACCATCCCCACTGGCTTCGTTCAGGGCCCGATCGATGGGGCGGCCCTCGAGCTGCTCGACCAGTTCGCCGGTCGGTTTCACTATCAGCGCAGCGGTCCGGGGCACGATGACCGGCGTGTCCGAAAACAGCGCAATGATGATGACGAGCACCAGCAGCATCAGCAGCAGGTGCACCAGCCGCCGGATAAAATCCAGCGAGCGCCAGCCGAAACGGAGAACACGGGTCAGTGGATTGGCCATGCGCAAAGGCTACCTCAAGCCTGGTCCTCGGTATACGTAATGCGGAATATGCGCCCGCCCTTGTCGTCGGATACCAACATCGACCCATCAGGCAGCAGCAACAGATCTACCGGACGGCCCCAGGCGTCGCCGTCCTGCAGCCAACCCTCGGCAAAGGTCTCCGCAGACACTGCCTGGCCGTCGACCAGCCGCACCAGAGTAATGCGGTAGCCGATGGGATCGCTGCGATTCCATGACCCGTGTTCGGCGATGAACAGCTGGTTGCGGTAGCCCTCCGGGAACATCGCGCCGGTGTAGAATCTCAGAGCCAGTGGCGCCACATGCGGGCCCAGCTCCCAGGCTGGCGGCGTGAACTCGCCGCACTGTTTGCCCGCGGCGAAATCCGGATCCGGGATGTCGGCTCCGTGGCAATATGGGAAGCCGAAATGCATGCCCGCGCGAGGGGCATGATTGAGCTCGCACGGCGGCATGTCGTCCCCCATCCAGTCGCGACCATTGTCGGTAAACCACATCTCGCCGCTGTCCGGATGCCAGGTAAAGCCGACTGTATTGCGCACGCCTTCGGCGAAGACTTCGCGCTCGCTGCCGTCGGGATTCATGCGTGTGATCACCGCGAATCCAGGCTCGCTGCAGACATTGCACGGCGCGCCAACAGGTATGTAGAGCTTGCCGTCCGGACCGAAGGCGATGTACTTCCAGCCGTGATGCCGCACCGAGGGATAATCATCGCGGATAACGTTGAACTGCGGATTATCCAGCCGACTCTCGATGTCATCGAAGCGCAGGATGCGGTTGACCTCGGCCACATAGAGCGCACCATCGCGGTAGGCGACGCCATTCGGCCGGTTCAGGCCGCTGGCGAGCGTACGACGCTCGCCAGCGCGTAGCGTGCCCCCGATATCAGTGGTCAACCGGATGGCGTAGACCTCACCCTGGTCGCGGGTGCCGACAAACAGGGTGTTTGCATCGCCCAGGGCCATCGAGCGGGCATTGGGCACATCGGCGGCGAACAACTCGATCCGGAAGCCGTTCGGCAACTGGATCGACCGCAATGATGGGGCATCGTCGTCGGTCGCCAGCAGTGCCACCGCCAGACCAAGAAGCAAGACGATGGCTGCGATGACGCCGCCACGCGAGACAATCTTCATGCCCACCCGCTCTCTCAGTGACTTGTCGCCTGCGCCTGATCAGTCCGACTCAACCCAACAACGCCATGCTGAGCGCCGGCCAGAAGGTGATGACCACTACCGCGGCCAGCAGGATCAGCAGGAAGGGCAGCGTCGCCATATAGATTTGGGTGATGCTCTTGTCGAACCGGTAGCTGGCAATAAACAGGTTCAGGCCGACCGGCGGCGTCAGATATCCCAACTGCATGGCCGCCAGGAAAACGATGCCCAGGTGCACGGGGTCGATGCCGTATTGTGCCGCCACCGGCAGCAGCAACGGGACCACAAGCACGATGGCGGAAAAGATATCGAGGATCGCACCGAGGACCAGCAGAAAGGCCAGCAACAACCAGAGGAAGGTGGTGGGCCCTGACACGAGTTCACTGACGGTGGCGAACAACAACTGCGGCACGCCCGCGTCGATCATGTAATTGGTCGAGGCCAGCGACACGCCGAGGATGAGCAGGATGCCTCCCACCAGCACCATGGACTCGCGCATGACGGCCGGTAGCCGGCGCCAGCTGATTTCGCGTAGCACCACCATCTCGACGACCAGCACGTACAGAGCGGTCACCGCAGCCGCCTCGGAGACTGCGAAATATCCGCTGTAGATGCCTCCGAGTACCACGATCGGCAGCGGTATCTCCCAGCGCGATGCCCACAGCGCAGCACCCGCCTCGGACCAGGAGAAGTGGCCACGCGGCTGGCGGCTGCCGCGGTTGACCCAGAAGCTCCAGAGCGCCAGCAACACCAGCATCAGGGTGCCCGGCAGGATGCCGGCCACAAACAGATCATCGACAGAGACCTTGGCCACGACGCCGTACAGGATCAGCGGCAGCGAGGGGGCGAACAGCAGCCCGAGGCTACCCGAGGTCGTGACCAGGCCGAGGTTGAAGTTCTCCGGATAACCGGCCTGACGCAGCGCCGGGTAGAGCAGGGCGCCGAGCGCGATGATGGTCACGCCAGATGCCCCGGTAAATGCGGTAAACACGGCGCAGGCTGCCAGAGAGATCACCGCCAGACCGCCGGGCAGCCAGCCGAGCAGCACCTGACTGACGCGCACCAGCCTTGCCGGCGCCCCACCCTCGCTGATCAGATAGCCAGCGAAGGTGAACAGCGGGATCGCTGCGAGGATCGGCATCTCGGCCACGCCGAAAACCTCGATGGCGATGGCCTGCAGATCGATGCCTGACTGGTGATAACCCCACAGAGCGCCGATCGCGATCACGACAAACAAGGGTACGCCGAGCAGCGCGAGCAGACCGAGGATCAGCGTCGCGGTCATGATCCCGGCACTGACGACATTCGTCGCCCCATCAGTCCGGCGACGCCCGCGATCAGGTGACGTAACCCGATCACGACAAACGCCAGCGGGATCACACCCTGGACCAGCCAGGCGGGGATGCCGCCCACCAGTTCGTCGCCAAACGCGTAGCTCTCGCGCACAAACGCCAAGGCGTACCAGCCGACCGTGCCGGCAACCACCGCGGTCAGCAGATCGGCAAAGGCTTCGATAAAGCGCCGGGAGTAGCCGCGCAGATAGCGCGAGACCAGGTCGATGCGCAGCTGGCGGCCATCACGACTCGCGGCCATGGCACCGAGCAGACCGATCCAAAGCACCAGCAGACGCTGCGACTCGTCTGCCCAGCCGAGCCCTTCCCCGAGAACATTGCGCATAAAGATCTGGCTGGCGCCGATCAATATCATCGCCCCGAGCAGCGTGATAAGGAGCGTGTCCTCGGCCGCGTGGACGACCCGCTCAACCCGTCTGAGCCAGCCGCTAACGGTAGCGGGCATCAATCAGCGCCGTCGACGGCTACCTGCGCCGCGGCGGCGGCACGGAAATCGCTGATATGTGCGCTCAGCTCTTCGAACAGACCTTTCGACAGCATGCCGTCCTCGACCTGGGCCAGATTGGCTGCGATCACCCGGTCGCGCCAGCTTGAAATCGCGCCGGAGTCCGGTTGCACAAAATTGATGCCGTTGGCGACCATGGCTTCCCTGGCGCTGGCATTCTCGAGCTGGCTCTCATGGTCAAATTTCTTGTAGATCCGGTGCATCACTTCATCGACCACGGCCCGGTCCTCCGGGCGCAGACGATCCATGATTTTCTTCTCGATCACCAGCGCTGCATAGGCATAGACGATCGGGAAATCAGTGACGTAGTCGACCTTCGTGTACCACTGCAGAGCGATCGCGCCGACCGGCGGTGTGCCGATAATATCGATCAGACCCGTCTGCAGACCGGTGAGCACATCGGTGATCGGTAGCACGACCGGTGAGAGGTCCAGACTCTTCATCGCCTGGAACGTCATCAGATCGCCCTCCGGGACCCACATCTTGCGCCCCTTCAGGTCTTCGTATCGAGTCACCGGCTGTTGCGACATGATCAACGCAAAACCACCGCCGGTGACGCCAAAGCCGACCAGATCAGCCGCCTCGAGAGCGGCCATCACCTGCGCATCCATGCGCTCACGGACGTACGCCACTTCTTCGAGAGAATCAAAGGTCAACACCTGTCCATAGATGCCGAAGTCCGGGCAACGCTCGCTCAGGCCACTGGGCGTAAAACTGCCGCCATGGAGCTGTCCGATACGCATCTTGCGCAGTACTTTCTTGTCGTTACCCATGACGCCACCGCCATAGAATTTGAGCCGGACGCGTTGCTCGGTGCGCTCGGCGATCTCCTTGGCGCCGGCGCGCATCTCGCGCATCCAGCTCGAGTTCTCCGGTGCAAGCGTGGCCAGTTTTATCTGGGTCGGCGCAGCACTCACGGCCAGGGGCGCGAGGCAGAGAATCAGGGGGAGGATTCGTTTCAGCATGGCGGGCTCGCTATGGCTATTCAGAAATATTCATCTGCCGACGCCAGCAACTCGCGCGCCTGCTGCTGAGCCAGCGTATTGGTCAGCGTCAGTCGGGGTTGGTATGGATCGGCCTCGATTACTTCGGTCAGCAGACGGTCATGAAGTTCCCGTTCGTAGAGCAGCCGCGCATAGCTGCGCGCAAATTCGACCTTGATACTCAGGTCTTTCCCGCCAGCCAATTCGTCAGCACGCAGGAAATTCTCGCGCGCCGCGTCGGGTTCGCCCCCCAGTGCAGGCGGACGCAGGGTCTGCAGGATACCCAGATAGAGAAAGGCACTGCCACGCTCATAGGTCTCATCGAGCACGATGATCCGTTTCAGCAGTGCCTCGACCTTGGGCAGATCCGCGATTGCCTTCCAGTCTTCGGCGTGGGTGCGGATATAGACCAGCCAGGCCACACCGTAGGAATACAGCGCGGGCACGTCGCGCCGGTCGAACGTCTGCAGCCTGGCCTCGACTTCATCGAAGTTGAGCCGGTCGAAGTCACAGCCACGCGCATCCGTCAGACACAAGCCCTGCGAGGCGTAACGCCGGGCGCGGGCGGCCAGCCGGGCAGCGCGCACCGGGTCCTCGACAAACACCGCGGCGTAAGCGGCATACAGACCGGAAGCGGCCGACAACAGCCCCGGATCCGGCGACGGGCCTTCCACCAGACTGTCCATCAACAACAGGTAGGCGGGCGCGCCGTCCCGCACCGTCTCCGGGTCGTCCTGATTCAGGATAGCCGCGCTGAGGTTATCCGAGGCCCGATCGACTGCGGGCTGGATAAACAGGGAACAGCCGCTCTGCGTCAGCAGGGCGGCGACAAACAACAGTAGCGACGGAGAACGACTCATGCGGCGGCCGTCACCCACGTCGGTCGCGCTGTGGCGCGGCACGCGTTCAGACCTTTTCCTTGATCCTCGCTGCCTTCCCGGTCAGCTTGCGCAGGTAGTACAGCTTGGCTCGACGGACATCACCACGGCGCTTGACCTTGATGTCGCTGATCGCAGGGCTGTAGGTCTGAAACACACGCTCGACACCCTCTCCGTGTGACATCTTGCGCACGGTGAAAGCCGAGTTGAGGCCACGGTTGCGCTTGGCGATCACCACGCCTTCGAAGGCCTGCAGGCGCTCACGCTCCCCTTCCTTGACCTTGACGCTGACCACGACCGTGTCACCGGGTCCGAAATCCGGCACCTCACGGGTCATCTGCTCGTTTTCCAATTCACTGATAATGTTGCTCATGACACCCACCTGATAACAGGGTTACTCCTGTCGATTTCCGGATCCACCACTGCCCCGATGGGCGGCGATGAACTCGTTCAATAAATCCTCATCTTTTACACTCAGCCGCAGCCTCGCCAGCAGGTCCGGCCGTCGCTGCCAGGTCCTTCCCAGCGACTGTTGGCGGCGCCAGCGCCGGATCGCCGCATGGTCTCCCGACAACAGCACCGGCGGCACCGGCATCCCTCCGACCTGCTCCGGCCGCGTGTAGTGCGGACAGTCCAGCAGTCCGCCTTCAAACGAATCCTGTATGGCCGATTCCGCGTCGCCCAGCACTCCGTCCACACGTCTGGCTATCGCATCCGCCAGCACCAACGCCGGCAATTCACCGCCGCTCAATACGTAGTCGCCGACAGAGACTTCGTAGTCGGCCTCGAGCGCAATCAACCGTTCGTCGATGCCTTCGTAACGCCCTGCCACCAGCAGCAACCCAGGCGCCCGCGCCAGCTCGTTGACCAGGCCCTGACCCAGCAGCTGCCCCTGGGGGCTCAGCACGACGCAGGGGCTTGAGGCCGGCAACCGTTCTCGCGCCGCATCGATGGCCGCCCGCAGCGGCGCGACCGTCATCACCATCCCCGGACCGCCACCATATGGCCGATCGTCCACCGTTCGATGCGCATCGGTGGCGAATTCCCGCGGGTCCACCGTTCCCAGCTCCAGCAGGCCGCGCTCCACCGCCCGACCGACGACGCCGAAATCAGCCAGCATCGCGACCTGGCGAGGAAACAGGGTGACAAACTCCATGCGCATCGCCCGTTACCCTCGCCCGGGGAACTGGCTGTCTAGTAGTCCAGTTCCCAGTCCACCACAATCGTCCCCGCTGCCAGATCGACCTGTTTGACGATCGGCCCGCGGGCGAACGGAATCAACCGCTCCCTGTCTCCCTTCACCACCAGCACATCATTTGCGCCGGTCTCAAGCAGGCGTTCTACGCGGCCGAGGTTTTCGCCCTGCGTATTCACTACGGCCAGACCCATCAGGTCAACCCAGTAGACCTCATCTGCCGCAGCCCGCGGCAGCTGGGACCGCAGCACCGCCAGTTCCAGCCCGACCAGACCGGCGGCCTGATCGCGATCCGTAATGCCCTCGAAACGACCGACCAGACCCTTGCCCTGCGCCCGGCCTTCGACCAGCGTCACCGGCCGCCAGGTCTCGTTGCTACCCAACAGCAGCGGTTTGTATTTCAGCAGTTGGTCGCGCGGCTCGGTGAATGAGTAGAGCCTCACCCAGCCCTGCACGCCATAGAGCCCGGACACCCGACCGACCGCGATGCGCCGGTCCGCTGCCACGGCCTGCGCCGGTCCGGTCACCAGACCTTCAGGCAGCCTGCTCGGCCTCGCTGCCTGCTGTCTCGCCTCCGGCCTTACCTCCGGCCTTACCTCCGGACTTACCTCCGGACTTACCTCCGGACTTACGATAGGACTTCACCAGCTGCGCCACCCGTTCGCTGGGTTGTGCGCCCTCCCCGGTCCAGTAATCGACCCGCTCGAGATCGATCGACAGGCTCTGCTCCTTGCCCTTGGCGACCGGGTTGAAGAACCCGAGCCGCTCGATATAGCGGCCATCGCGGCGGTTGCGGCTGTCGGTAACGACGATGTGGTAGAAGGGCCGCTTCTTAGCGCCGCCCCGAGTCAGACGAATGGTCACCATGCTGGCATGTCCTCAGAAAACTAAAGCCGGTCAAGCGGAAACCTGGCCGGCGAGCTAAACCGGAAATTTTACTTGAATTTCCGAAAATTGGAAGGCCCGGACTAGCGGCCCAGGCCCGGCGGAAGCCGCCCCTGCATCGCCCTCATCATGCGGCCCATGCCGCCTTTTCCCATTTTTTTCATCATCTTCTGCATCTGGTTGTGCTGCTTCAGCAGGCGGTTCACATCCTGGACCTGGACGCCGGCACCCCTCGCGATACGCCGTTTGCGGGAATTGTCGATCAATTTGGGGAAGCGTCGCTCACGCGGAGTCATCGAATCGATCACCGCCATCTGGCGCCGCAGCTGGCGCTCACCGAGGGCCGTATCCACGCCCTTGGGCATGCCCATGGGCAGCTTGTCCATCAGCGCGCCCAGCCCGCCGAGCTGCTGCATTTGCGCCAATTGCTCGCGCAAATCGGCCAGATCAAAGCCTTTGCCCTTGCGCAGCTTGCGCGCCAGCCTGCCGGCGTCCTCGCGGTCGACCTTGCGCTCGACCTCTTCCACCAGGCTGACCACGTCGCCCATGCCCAGGATCCGCGAGGCGACCCGCTCCGGGTGGAAGGGCTCCAGAGCATCGACTTTCTCGCCAGCGCCGAGGAACTTGATCGGCTTGCCGGTGACCTGGCGCACCGACAACGCGACGCCGCCGCGGGCGTCGCCGTCCGTCTTGGTGACAATAACGCCGGTCAGCGGCAGGGCCTGATCGAATGCCCTGGCAGCATTCACCGCATCCTGACCGGCCATGCTGTCGACCACGAACAGGGTCTCCACCGGGCCGGCCTTGCGGTGTACCCGCTGGACCTCCGCCATCATGTCTGCGTCGACATGCAGACGGCCGGCGGTGTCCAGAATCAGGATATCGAAACCGCGCCGCCTTGCCGTCTCCAGTGCCCTGTCGGTGATCGCCACCGGATCCTCGCCGGCATCAGCGGGCTCAAAACCGGCATCAATCTCATCGGCCAGGCGCTGCAACTGCAGGATCGCCGCAGGTCGATGGACATCCACGCTGGCGAGCAGCACCTTCTTGCCGTCGCGCGCCTGCAGCAGGCGCGCCAGCTTGGCTGCGGTCGTGGTCTTGCCAGCGCCCTGCAACCCGGCGAGCAGGACCACCGCCGGTGGCTGGACGTTGAGCTTGAGACCCTCGTTCGCCGCGCCCATGACCTCCACCAGCTGATCGTGGATGATCTTTATCAGGGCCTGACCCGGCGTGAGGCTGCGCGTGACCTCGGTGCCGACCGCACGCTCACGGACACCAGCGATAAACTCACGCACTACCGGCAGCGCGACGTCGGCCTCGAGCAGGGCCATGCGTACCTGGCGCATGGTGTCGGCGATATTGTCCTCGGTCAGCCGCCCCTTGCCGCGCAGGTTTTGTGTGGCGCGGGACAGACGATCGCTGAGTCCTTCAAACATGGGTCTATGGATCTCCGCTTGCGGTGGCATCGCCGCGGCTCGCGACGCGGCGCCATTATACCCGGCGGCTCATGGGCTTTGACGCTGCGCCGGTCTTATAATGGGAATGGTGTTGTGACATCATCCGCTCCGAACCTGGCCTGGCACGATCCTTATGCTCCTGCTGCGATTCGCGGTCCTCGTCCTCTACCTGATAGCAGCCTGGCTGCTGATTTCAGTGCGCTATTCTGACCTGGACCGGCGCCACGCGCAGTCGGTCGCACCGGCCTTGTTGATCGGAGTCTCAGGGCTGCTCCTGCACGGCCTGCTGCTTTACCAGACGGTGATGATCCCCGGTGGGCCCGACCTCAGCGTGACCAATGTATTCTCGCTGGTGGGCATGCAGATCGCGATCATAGGTCTGCTGGCGGCCCTGGCACCCAGGCTACGGGGTCTGTGTGCGACTCTGCTGCCGTTTGCGGCCATCGCCGCGCTGGCCACCGGCGCCGGTCAGTTCTCCGGCGAGCTGGAGTCGCTGAGCTGGGAGCTCAAGGCCCATATCGCGATCTCCGTCATCGCCTACACGCTGCTCAGTATCGGCGCATTTATCGCCGTGTTGATTTGGTTCCAGGACCGCGCCTTGCGCAACCGTCGGCCCGAGTCCTGGGTGCGGATGTTGCCGGCCCTGGAGACCATGGAGCAGGTCCTGTTTATGACCATCCATGCCGGCGTGGTCCTGCTCACGCTGTCGGTATTCAGCGGACTGATCTTCGTCGACAATTTCTTCGCCCAACATCTGCTGCACAAGGCCGTGCTTTCGATCGTCGCTCTGGTGGTCTTTGGCATCCTGTTGATCGGGCGTTGGCGCATGGGATGGCGCGGCCGCAAGGCGATCCACTGGACGCTCGCCGGCTATGGCGTCCTTGCTCTGGCCTATTTCGGCAGCCGTCTGATCCTGGAGCTCATGCTCGGCCGCCAATGGGGCTGACCGGCCCGGGATTTGACACCCCGGAAGAGGCTGCACCAAACTGGGGCCTTGTTTGTCCCTCAGGTAACTACCCGACTTGAACGAGGTTTCGCTAGAAGCGCTGTTGAGCGTCCTCGGCCTGCTGCTCGTTCTCTCCGCGTTTTTTTCCAGCACGGAGACTGCCCTGATGAGCATCAACCGCTACCGGCTGCGGCACCGGGCGCGGGAGGGCCATCGCGGAGCGATCCTGGCTGAGCGCCTGCTAAAACGGCCAGATCGGCTGATCGGCCTGATCCTGCTGGGCAACAACTTCGTCAATATCTTCGCCTCGTCGCTGGTCACAGTGATCGCGCTGCGTGTCGGTGGCGAGGGCGCGGTGGCAGCCGGCGCCGGCATCCTCACCCTGGTCATATTGATCTTTGCCGAAGTTGCGCCGAAGACGCTTGCCGCGCTGCGACCCGAGCGACTGGCCTACCCCGCCGCGCTGATCTACTACCCTTTGCTAAAGGTGACCTACCCCGTTGTCTGGCTGGTCAACCTGATCGCCAACGGCCTGCTGAGGCTGCTGGGCGTGGACGTGTCTCTCAGTGGTGGCGTGGACATGAGCCGCGAGGAATTGCGCACCGTGGTGGCCGAAGCCGGCGCGCTGTTGCCAGGGCGAAATCAGGAGATGCTCGTTGGCGTGCTGGATCTGGAAAAGGTCACCGTCGATGACATCATGGTGCCGCGCAACGAGATTGTCGGCATCGATCTGGAGGACGACTGGGAGGATGTCCTCGAGCAGATCGAGACCAGCCGGCACACCCGGTTGATCATCTACCGGGACGAGCTCGATAACACGATCGGCATCCTGCATCTGCGCTCGATCCTTGCCGATCTGGCTACGGAATCGCTGACCCCGGAGGTGCTGGAGTCCCATGTGCGCGACGCCTATTTCGTTCCAGAAGGCACGGCCCTGCATCGGCAACTCGTCAATTTTCAGCGCGCCCGGCGCAGGGTCGCGCTGGTGGTGGATGAATACGGTGATGTGCAGGGCCTGGTGACCATGGACGACATCCTCGAAGAGATCGTCGGCGAGTTCACCACGGATCCCTCGGAACTCTACCGGGACATCCAGCCGGCCGAGGACGGCAGCTATGTGGTCCAGGGCAGCGCCAATATCCGTGAACTCAATCGCACCATGGGCTGGAGCCTGCCGACCGAGGGGCCAAAGACGGTCAACGGCCTGATCCTGGAACAGCTCGAGACCATACCGGACGCAGGCGCGAGCCTGGTCGTGGAGGGTTTCAAAATGAAGATCCTGCAGGCTTCGGGCAACGCGATCAAGGCGGTGCGAGTCTATCCGGCGACGGTGCGCCCGCCCTCATCGTAGCCCCTAGGCGCCCGGCTCGAACATGGCCGCGATGGCGTCGCCGAGACGGGTGACCGGCACCACCTCGAGACCTTTTATCCGCTGACGCGGCGCATTCGCCGCTGGCACCAGGACGCGGCGGAATCCCTGTTTGGCCGCCTCGCGCAGGCGTTCTTCACCGAACGGTACCGGGCGGACTTCACCGGCCAGGCCCACTTCACCGAAAGCCGCCACGTCGCGCGGGACCGCGTGGTCACGCAGACTGGCCAGCGCCGCGAACAACACGGGCAGATCCGACGCGGTCTCAACCACACGGACACCACCGACCACGCTGACGAACACATCCTGATCCTGCATCGCGATCCCGGCGTGTCGATGCAGCACTGCGAGGAGCAAGGCCAGGCGGCCCTGGTCGAGTCCCACCGCGACCCGCCTGGGGCTGCCGCCGAAACTGCTGTCCACCAGGGCCTGGACCTCGAGCAGCAGCGGTCGACTGCCCTCGCGCGCCACCATGACCACACTGCCAGTCACCGGGCCAGTGTGACCGGAGAGGAAGATCGCCGAGGGATTGCGCACCTCGCGCAGGCCGTCCTCGGTCATCGCGAATACGCCGATCTCATTGGCTGCGCCAAAGCGGTTCTTTACCGCGCGGACGATACGCAGCCGGCTACCGGGGTCGCTCTCAAAATAGAGCACGGTGTCGACCATATGTTCGAGCACCCGGGGTCCGGCGATCACGCCCTCCTTGGTGACGTGACCGACCAGGAAGACGGAGACACCCGTCTGCTTGGCAAAGCGCACGAGGCGAGCGGTACATTCGCGCAGCTGGCCCACCGCCCCGGGCGCCGAATCGATCGACTCGCTAAAAACGGTTTGGATGGAATCCACGATCATCACCCCGGGACGCAGGCTGTCTGCGCGTTCCAGCAGGGCCTCCAGACAGGTCTCGGCGAGCACCTGCAGGCTCTGACCATCCAGACCCAGACGCCGCGCGCGCAGCGCCACCTGGCGCAGGGACTCCTCGCCGGTCACGTAGAGTGCCGGCACCTGCGCGGCCAGCCGGGCTGCCGCCTGGAGCAGCAGGGTGGACTTTCCGATACCGGGATCACCGCCAAGCAGCACTACGGAGCCCGCGAC